>NZ_JBFULO010000113.1:0-10722 GCF_054049855.1 Stenotrophomonas sp. P5_B8
GTTGGCCAGTGGCGGGGCAAAAAAAAACGCCCCTCTTCCAAGGGGCGTTTTCCAGTCGCGTCATGACTGCGTCGTGCGGTTTACTGCTGTACGAAGCCGATCTTCTTCATCTGAGCATTCTTCGCGGCAGCCAACACCTTGGCCATCACGTCGTACTCGGAGTCCGGGCTGGCGTCGATGCGCAGTTCCGGCTGGTTCGTCGGGTCCTTCTGGACCTCCTGTTCCATCCGCTGCTGCAGCTCGCCGGTCGCGACCGGGCTGTTGTTCCACGAGACCTGGTTGCTGGCGTCGATCTTGAGTTCGATCGGCGGCGGCGGCTCGACCAGCTGCGGCGGTGGGTTGAGCACGCGCTGCGGCAGGTCCACGGCGATCGGGTACGTCATGATCGGCGCGGTGACGATGAAGATGATCAACAGCACCAGCATCACGTCCACGAGGGGCGTGACGTTGATGTCGGCCATGGGGCCTTTATTACCACCAGTACTGAACGCCATGGCTTACTGCCCCTTCTCTTTGGTGGCAACGAAGCCAACGTCGAGCATGCCCTGTTCCTGCGCGATCTTCGTCATCTCGTTGATGACGCGCATCTTGGTGGTGCGGTCACCACGCAGGTTGAGGGGCGGCTGCGGAGTCTGCTGGGCGGCGGTCGACAAGCGGGACTCGAGGGTCTGCTTGTTGATTTCCTCGTCGTTCCAGTAGATCGAGCCGTCTTCCTTGACTGCCAGGGTGATCGGGCCCGAACGCTTCTCAGCGTCTTCCGGGTTCTGCACCAGGTTGGCCTCCGGCAGATCCACCTTGACCTTGTGGGACATCAGAGGCGCCGTGATGATGAAGATGATCAGCAGCACCAGCATCACGTCCACGAGGGGCGTAACGTTGATGTCGGCCATGGGGCCGCCGCTGTTACCACTACTGAAAGCCATAACGGGCTCCGTCTAGATCGTGTTGACTACGTTCTCGCTCGGTGAAGCGCGTCGCAATTAGCGGACGCGCGAACCGGTGGCGAAGAAGTCGTGCAGGTCGTGAGCGAACGTATCGAACTTGCTGATCGTGGCGCTGTTGATCTTGCTGAAGAAGTTGAAGGCGAACACGGCCGGGATAGCCACGAACAGACCGATGGCGGTCATGATCAGTGCTTCACCCACCGGGCCGGCAACGGCGTCGATCGAGGCGGAACCGGTGGCACCGATCTTGATCAGCGCGCCGTAGATGCCCCACACGGTACCCAGCAGACCGACGAACGGAGCGGTTGCACCGACGGTGGCCAGCAGGGTCATGCCCGACTGCAGGTTGTTGCTTTCGCGGGTCACGGCCTGACGCAGGGCGCGATCGACGAATTCCGAACGGCTCAGGTTCTCACCCAGGCCACCGGTTGCGCCGCCTTCGGCACGCTGGTGGTGGGCAGCTGCCTGGGCAGCGTCGAGCGCGATCTTGGAGAACGGCTCGGAAGCCGGCTGTTCTTCCATGGCACGGATGGCATCCTGCGCGTTCGGGGTATCCCAGAACAGGCTCACGACCTTGTCGGCCGCGCTCTTCAGGCGGGTTGCACGGAAGATGTTGATGACGGTCCAGTACCAGGACATGGCCGACATGACGATCAGGGTCAGCAACACGACCCAGGAGACGGCGAAGTCACCCGGCTGGGTGGTCATTTCGTGGATCAAGTGCTCGAAGCCCATCTGCGAGAGGGCGTTCGACGGGTTGCCCCCAGCAGCAGCGGCGATGAAGAGTTCCTGCAGCATGACGCTTACCTTTGTTGTGTGTGGTGATGAATGGTGTTGCTACAAATAACCGACGGGACGGTGGCCGGCGGGCCACCGCGAACCATCAGTTCAGCGCAAAGTTGACCGGGACGCGAACGCGACCTGCGACCTTCTTCCCGCCCGACTCCGCAGAACGGAAGCTCCACTTGCGAGCTGCTTCCATTGCGGCGCGGTCGAGGTCACGGTTACGGCTGGACCGTTCGACCGACACATTGGTGACGTTGCCATTGGCATCGACATCAATGATCAGGATGACTTCACCCTGGATACCTGCACGGAAAGCAGCCGGCGGGTAACGCGGGGGGTTCATGTTCTTCGAGGAGATATCGACACTGGCCTCGATCGTGCTCGGCGGCGCGGGCGGCGACGGCGGGCTCGGAGGAGTGACGATGTCGTTCGCACGCGGTTCCGGCACGTCGACCACAGGAGCCTGCGGCGGTGGCGGCACCGGCGACGGCTTCGGCGGCGACAGGTTCTTGACCGGCGGCGGCGGCGTTTCAGTCGGCGGCGGCGGCGGCGGCGGCGGTGGGGGCGGCGGCGGAGCGTCGACCAGGGTCACCATGATGTTGCGTTCCTTCTCCGCAGCAGCCTTGGGGGCCACGGCGGGGATCAGAAGCATCATGAAGGCGGTGAGATGCAGTGCGATTACAAAAGCGATACCCACGATCCGCGGCCAGCTGAAGCCGGTGTCATCGCGTTRTTCGTACCTGTGAACGACTAGTTGTTCCGTCATGCGCCAAGAGCTCATTAGTGGGGCCGGGATACCCGGGGACAGGTAGCCCATGATCAGCGGTGCATGACACCGCAGGAACCTCCAAGCTTATACCAATCCTGAGCGCCTGCGCATCACTGTGGCAGGCATTCAGGCGTTATTCCCACTTACTTCAGGTTGATGATTTTGTCAGCATCCTTGGGGTTCTTCACGCCCTTGGCTTTCGCCTGGCGCGCCGCTTCCTTGGCCTGCGGAATACGACCTTCCTGATACAGCACCTTGGCCAGGTTCAGGTAGGTTTCACCGTCCTTGGAAAGCGGGGCGGCGTTCTGCCACGCCTGGATGGCCTTGTCCGTCTGTTGCGGGTCGGAGTAGTAGTACGCCTGGGCCTGGGCCAGGTACACCTGGTAGTCCGGCTTCAGGATGCCCTTCTGCAACCCATCATTGATAACGGCAATTACGTCCTTTTCTTTGCCCTCGGTGTTGGCATAGATCGAATACAGCTGCTTGTATTCACGTTCGTCGGTGAGCTGACCRGCCGTGTACAGCTTGCCCATCACCGCGCCGGCCTTGTCCATCTGGTCAGCCTGCATGTACATGCTGGCCAGATTGAGCTGGGCCTTCTTGTCGGTCGGGTTCTTGGTGGCCAGCGCTTCGGCCTGCTTGACCGCTTCACCGGTCTGGCCGGCTTCGGACATGGCCGCCATCAACAGCTGGTTCCAGTTGTCCTTCGGCTCGGGCGAGCCGGCGATGGCCTGCTGCAGCACCGGGATGGCATCGGCGTAGCGCTCGGCCTGGTACAGCGCCTGGCCCTTGATGACCAGTTCTTCCGGCTTGGTCGACTTGCTTTCGGCCAGGTACTTGTCCAGCGTGGCCAGGCCCGCGGCGGTCTCGTTGTCCTGCAACTGCAGCTGGGCCAGCATCAGCATCGACTGGAAGTGGCCGTTGTTTTCCAGGCCGTTGAATTCCAGCACCTGCTGCAGGTACTTCTTGGCCGCAGCGGAGTCGTCGGTGTTGTAGGCGGCCTGGGAGCCCAGCTGCGCGGCCAGCGACTTGTCGTAGGTGTTGGCGGCGGGGTTGGCCAGGATTTCATCGGCCAGGGCCCGGGTTTCCGGGAACTTCTGGTCGTTGTAGCTGTCAATCAGCTTCTGCAGCTTGCTGCCGAGCTTGGCCGACGCCTTGAGGTTCGGCTCCTGGCGGGTCGCGTTCGGGTAGAGCGCCTCGGCCTTGGCCTGCTTGTTGCCACCGCTGCGGCCACCACGCTCGGACGAGCGGGAGGACTGGGCGAAGGCATCGGTGACCACGGCGCCACCAATGGCGGTCGCGATGAGGACGGAAAGGACGGCTTGCTTGTGATTGCTGAAAATCATCTTTCACCTCGATCGAACCGCCGCAGCGGCATCAAAACGGACTGTCAGAAAAATCTGAGCCGCCAAACGTATCAGAAACTGATGGCGTGAGAAATCGTTTCCGATGCTGCAATACAGCATCTTTTGCGCTGATCACCCGCACTTCGGCTTCCGCCCCGCTGCCTGCGCCTGCTGGTACACCCCGGCCAGGGCCGGCGCGTCGCGCTGCAGTTCGCGGATACGGTTGGCCGGGTCCGGGTGGGTGGACAGCCATTGCGGGGAGCGCCCGCCACTGGCGGCCATCATGTTCTGCCACAGGTTGACCGCCTGGCCGGGGTCGAACCCGGCCTCGGCCATCAGCCGTTGGCCGACCACGTCGGCTTCGTTTTCCTGGGCACGGGAGCCGGGGAGCAGGAAGGCCGCCTGCGCGGTCATGCCACCAAACTGATTGACAGTGTTGGCCGCACCTTCGCCGCCGGCCGCGCCGGCCAGGAGGCCTGCCACGGCTAACCCTGTGTTCGMTGTCATCTGCCGGGTCAGTCGTTCCTCGTGGTGCCGCGAGATGACATGGCCGATCTCGTGGCCGATCACCGCCGCCAGCTGATCTTGGTTCTTGGCCACGGTGAAGATGCCGGTATTCACCCCGACCTTGCCGCCTGGCAGCGCAAAGGCATTGGGTTCCTTGTCGACGAACACCGCCGTCTCCCACCGTACGCCACGGTACTGTGGCGGCAACTGGGCAACCAGCGCGTTGACCACGCACTGCACATAGCCGTTCTGGCGGCCATCGGTGCTGATCGTTTCCTTCTGCTTGGTCTCGGTAAACGCCTGCGCGCCGAGTTGGTCGAGTTCGGCCTGCGACACACCGCCCACCATCTGCCGGCGCCCGGTGGGCGAGGTGGTGGTGGCGCAGGCACTGACCAACACCGCAAGCGCAACGCCGAACAGCACTGGTTTCATCGCAGGTCCCCCGTGTTCATGTGCCCAGTGTGTAGGGCCCGGATGTAAATTTTCGTCAAGCGGGCGCGACGCTCAGTGAAGGCCAAGGAACACCAGCGCAGCCAGCGCGATCGCGTTGTTGAGTCCATGCGCCAYGATCGGTGCCCATAGCGTACCGGTGCGCTGGTACAACCACGCAAACGCGGCGCCCATGCCGCCGTAGACCAGCCACAACTGGGCGATTTCCCAAGGGCCATTGGCGCTGGTGCCGGGAATTTCATGGATGAGCGCGAACGCCAGGCTGCTCAGCAGCATGCCCAGCCACATGCGGCCGGCCTGCCACAGGCGCCCGAACAGGACGCGACGGAACAGCAGTTCTTCGTAGGCCGGCGCAAGCACAACCGCAAACAGCGCGAGGAACCACGGGAAGCGGGTGAGGGCCTGTTCCATCAGCGCCAGGTTGGTCGGCACCGGTTCGATTCCGGCCTGCTTGGCCAGATAGGCGATGAGGTTGCTGCCGATCACCACGCCGGTGGCGACCAACAGCGTCCAGCCCCAGGTGGAGGGACGGCGTGCGGCCTGCAGCGAGGCGTTGCGTTCGCCGGCATCAGCACGGCGGCGCAGGAAATACAGCAGCAGCGCAGTGCCGCCGGTGGCGACCAGCGCCATGACGATCTGCGCCAGGGCACCGGGTTGGCCCAGTTGCTGGGCCAGGGCGCTGGCGTCGATCGCGTTGCCTTGACGTGCCGCTTCGGAGCCGACGACGGCGCCGCGGTACAGACCCCAGATCAGCCCACTAAGCAGGCTGAGCCCGAACAACGCCACGATGGCGATGCCCAGGTCGATGAAGAAACCCGCGACGGGCGATCGCGGCTTGCCGCCGGATGCGGTGGTTGAGGCAGGGGGCAGCGGAGGCGTGGTGGACGCCGGGGCAGTAGCGGACATCGGATTCCTGGCATCGAAAGGCGATGGCCGGCACGGTTGCAGGTCGCAACCGGCCGGCACTGCTTCGATTGTGTCAGATATCCAGGTTGGCGACCTTCAACGCGTTGTCTTCGATGAAGTCGCGACGCGGTTCGACCACATCGCCCATCAGGGTGCTGAAGATCTGGTCCGCAGCGACCGCATCTTCGATGCGCACCTGCAGCAGGCGGCGGGTGTCGGGGTTCACCGTGGTATCCCACAGCTGTTCCGGGTTCATTTCGCCCAGGCCCTTGAAGCGCTGGATCTGGCGACCCTTCTTGGCTTCATCGAGCAGCCAATTGCGCGCGTCGGCGAAGCTTTCGATCTCCACCGACTTGGCGCCGCGGCTGATCTTGGCGCCGTTGCGGACCAGGCCGTGCAGCAGCAGCGAGGACTGGTGCAGAGCACGCAGTTCGCCGGTTTCGAAGGCCACCAGCGGCAACACCTGGATCATCTGTTCGCCCATGTGGCGACGCGTGACCAGCAGTGCGGCCGGGCGCTCGTCGGTGGGTTCCTGCAGTTCCAGGCTGAAACGCGGCGAGCCCAGGCTGCCCTTGTTGAGGCGGGTAGCCAGCGCGGCCAGACCTTCGTCTGCGCCGGCCTTGCGCAGGTGCTCCAGGTCCATCGGGGTGAAATCGATCAGGGCTTCGAGCACCTGGCGATCGTAGCGATGGGTGTTGCGCGCGATGGTTTCCTGCGCCGAGGCGTAGGAAAGCAGCAGCTTCTCCAGGGCGACGCCTTCGATGCCCGGCTCGCCTTCGGCCGGAATCAGCGACGCGTTTTCCACCGCGCTGCTGGCCAGGTACGCATCCAGCGCCGGGTCGTCCTTGAGGTACTGCTCCTGTTTGCCCTGCTTGATCTTGTACAGCGGCGGCAGGCCGATGTAGATGTGCCCGCGCTCGATCAACTCCGGCATCTGACGGTAGAAGAAGGTCAACAGCAGCGTACGGATGTGCGCGCCGTCGACGTCGGCGTCGGTCATGATGATGATGCGGTGGTAGCGCAGCTTGTCCGGGTTGTACTCGTCGCGACCGATGCCGGTGCCCAGCGCGGTGATCAGCGTACCGACCTGGTCGGAGGCCAGCATGCGGTCGAAACGCGCGCGTTCCACGTTGAGGATCTTGCCGCGCAGCGGCAGCACCGCCTGGTTCTTGCGGTTGCGGCCCTGCTTTGCCGAGCCACCTGCCGAGTCACCCTCGACGATGAACAGCTCGGACAGCGCCGGATCCTTTTCCTGGCAATCGGCCAGCTTGCCCGGCAGGCCGGCGATATCCAGCGCGCCCTTGCGGCGGGTCAGGTCGCGCGCCTTGCGCGCGGCTTCGCGGGCACGGGCGGCATCGACGATCTTGCCGGCAATCGCCTTGGCTTCGTTCGGGTTTTCCTGCAGGAACTCTTCCAGACGTTGGCCGAACGCGCTTTCCACGGCCGGGCGCACGTCGGAGCTGACCAGCTTTTCCTTAGTCTGACTGGAGAAGCTCGGGTCCGGCACCTTCACCGACAGCACCGCGATCATGCCTTCGCGCATGTCATCGCCGGTCAGGTTGATCTTGGCCTGCTTGGCGATGCCGTTCTGCTCGATGTAGTTGTTGAGCACGCGGGTCAGCGCACCGCGGAAGCCGGCCAGGTGCGTACCGCCGTCCTTCTGCGGGATGTTGTTGGTAAAGCAGTACATCGTTTCCTGGTAGGAATCGGTCCACTGCAACGCCACATCCACGGTGATGCCGTTGGATTCGCCGGTTACCGAGATCACGTTCGGGTGCAGCGGGGTCTTCAGCTGCGCCAGATGCTCCACGAAGCTGCGGATACCACCTTCGTAGTGGAAGTCGTCGCGGCGGCCGTCGCCACGCTCGTCGGCCAGGACGATCTTGACGCCGGAATTGAGGAAGGACAGCTCACGCAGGCGACGGGCCAGGATGTCGTAGTGGAACTCGACGTTATCGTGGAACGCCTTTACCGACGGCCAGAAGCGCAGGGTGGTGCCGCGCTTGGTGCTGGCTTCGAGCTGCTTCAGCGGATTGACCGCGGCGCCATCGGCAAATTCCTGCTGGTAATGGAAGCCGCCCTGGAAAATATCCAGGACCAGCTTCTGCGACAGGGCGTTGACCACGCTGACGCCGACGCCATGCAGGCCGCCGGAGACTTTGTAGCTGTTGTCATCGAACTTGCCGCCGGCGTGCAGGACGGTCATCACCACTTCGGCCGCGGAGACTTCGCGGTCGAGCTTCTTGCTCATCTGCTCGTGCTTGCCGGTGGGGATGCCGCGCCCGTTGTCGGACACCGAGACCGAACCGTCGGCGTGGATGATCACCGATACGGCGTCGGCGTGGCCGGCCAAGGCTTCGTCGATGGAGTTGTCGACCACCTCGAACACCATGTGGTGCAGACCGGTACCGTCATGGACGTCGCCGATATACATACCGGGACGCTTGCGAACCGCCTCCAGGCCTTCCAGGGCGGTAATGCTGTTGGCGTCGTAGTTGCCGCTATTTGCCGGGGTGTTCTGTTCTTCAGTCATTGCGCTTGCCGTAGGCTCCGCAGGTCGGGCCGCCACCGTGAGGCGGGGCGCCGAGTAATAAGGGGTTGCAACAGCAATTATACCAGCCGGGCACCGTGGCCCTCCGGGAGCCCACTATGGCACAGGCTGGACCTGTCCATGTTCCACGTGGAACCGGGTGATATGCGTTGCGTCGTTAAGCGCTGCCGGTATCTCGGTGGCGGTGATGAATATCTGCGCGGGTCCTGCCTTCAATCGGTCCAGTACCCGCGCCTGGTGGGTGCGGTCGAGTTCTGATGCCAGGTCATCAAGCGCGATCACCGGCCATTCCCCACGCTGTTCGGCGTAATCCTCGGCTTGGGCGAGCAGGCAAGTGAGGGCGGTGAGCTTGGCCTGCCCGCGCGACAGGGCGTCACGGCCGGGAATGGTGGCAAAACCCACGCTCCAGTCCGCGCGATGCGGACCCACCGAGGTGTAGCCGGCCATGCGGTCGCGTTCGCGCGCCAGCAGCAGCGCATCGGACAGGGACAGTTCCTGCTTGCGCCAGCCCGGATTGAGCGTCATCGACTGGATATCGAGGTTAGGCGCAAGCGCTTCGGCCAAGGCGATGGTGCGGTCCTGCAGGCGTTCGAGGTAATGCTGGCGACGCGTGGTCAACGGTTCGCCGGCCTCGGCCAGTTCTCGATCCCAGGCGTCCAGTGCGTGGGGATGCCCGCCCTGCTTGAGTAGCGCATTGCGCTGCTTGAGGGCACGCGAGTAGCGCCGCCACAGGGAGAGGAAGTCTGGTTCCACGTGGAACAACCCCCAGTCGAGGAAGCGCCGACGCGGTTCACCGCCACCGCTGACCAATGCGTGGCTGCCCGGCTCGAACGTCACCACCGCCAGCGCAGCGCAAAGATTGCCGAGCTGGGCAACATCCTCGCCATCCAAGCGACCTTTCCAGTCCTGGCCGCTGTGGCGCAGTCCTGCTTTACGCCGCGTGGAACTTGGCGCGCCTTCGCGCTGCTCGTCCCACTCGACGAACACCTCCAAAGCCTCCTGCCCTTGCCGCACCAGGCCATCGCGCACCCGTCCGCGGAAGCTGCGCCCGTACGCCATGACATGCAAGGCTTCCAGCACGCTGGTTTTGCCCGCCCCGTTGTCGCCGGTAATCAGGTTGATGCCCGGTTGGGGCGCCAGTTCCACGTGATCGAAGCGGCGAACCTGGTGCAGGGACAAACGGCGGATGTGCATGCGGTCGATCAAGGCCGCACGAGGCGGCAGTCGGGTAGGGGGAATCGATCAGCTTACTGCATCGGACCGGTTCCACGTGGCCGGCGATGCAAACGCCGCACTTGGGCCGATATGCCGGCACTGGGGGCTTATGCCCGGAAGGGCGTCTGTCAGCGACCGCTCTGGGCACCCCGAATTCTTTGAAATCTGAGGCGCGAGCAGGGCGGGTGCCGTGCAGATTTGAAGAAATTGCGCGCGTTTTACGCATCGCTCTTCTAGGCCGAACGTCGGCTTGGGCGCAAATCCTTCAAATCTGGACGGGCCACCCAGGCCTGCATATCCAGATCTGACGAGATTCAACGCCTTTGCCGCTGGCTATCCACAGGGGTCATGTATTGCTTCTGCACAACTACTGTAGCGGCTGTGGATAAAAAGTGCCCTTTTAGAAGGGCTGAAAGATATCCACAGGATGACCCCCAGGCCCAGACCCTCTTTTACAGGGGGTTTCGAGGTCAATTAACCCTTATATTTCAACTAGATAAGGTACTTTTCAACCAAATCTGGCCCTACCACCACCACCTAGCTTTAGATTTATATACAGTTTTTAAAGCATAGAGCTGTGATCCAGCGGGCGAATCAGGAGCCGTCCGACCGCGGATCAGGCCGAGGCGAAACCACACGCAGCTGCTTCAGGATCGGGCGAGATTCGAAGAGGATGGTCTGCTGGCAATCGGTGCGGATCCTTTGAGGCTTGTGTTAGCGAAGCAAGGCAGTTCAGCGCGAGCGGTGCGACTCTGATTACCGACCGCTGCCGTCCTGGCCAACGTCGACGCGGTTTCGGGTTCACCCCATGATGATTGCCAATGCTCCACGTGGAACATGGATCATTCGAAGGCTGAAAAAAAAACCCGGCACGAGGCCGGGTTTCTTCAAAACATCGGTTCCACGTGGAACCAAGCGCTCAGGTCACAGGCGCAGCGGCATCACCACATGACGCGACTTCTCGCTGCTGGCTTCGCGGACCAGGGCCGACGAGTTCGAATCACGCAGCTGGATCACCACGAACTCATCGCGCAGTGCCGACAACGCGTCCAGCAGGTAGTTCACATTGAAGCCGATGGCCAGATCGCTGACCGTGGTATCGGCCTCGATCTCTTCCTGGGCTTCTTCCTGCTCCGGGTTGTGCGCGCTGATCTTGAGGTTGCCCGGCGAGACTTCCACGCGGATACCGCGGTACTTTTCGTTGGACAGGATCGCGGCGCGCTGCAGCGAGGCACGCAGTGCTTCACG
>NZ_JBFULO010000114.1:0-10721 GCF_054049855.1 Stenotrophomonas sp. P5_B8
ACCCAGCTGCAGCACGGTTTGTCCGGCCGGCAAGGTGGCGGCCACCGCCGTGCCGCCAAGGTTGAAGGCCAGCCACCACTCGCCGCCGGGCAGTGCCCATCCCGCGGCGATGGCTTGATCGGCCAGTACCGTGGCCCCCAGGCTGCGCGCCTGCGCCGCGCCCTCGGCCAGATACCGGTGCCGCAACGCCAGGGACGCCTTGAAGTCGGCCAGCCAGGGGTTGTGCGCAAGCGCGTCCGGCGACGGCATCGGACAACGCGAGGCCAGGAACGTCTCCAGCGCGTTCGGATCGGGAATCGCCTCGCGCGATGCGGGCTCGGTGAATGCCTTGAGCTGGCTGAACTCGGTTCGCCGCCCCTGGCGCACGGCCTCATCCAGTGGTGGCTCGAAATCGGTGAAGAACAGGAACGGCTCGCGCGCGCCCCACGGCTCGCCCATGAAGAACAGCGGCACCATCGGGGTCAACGCGGTCAGCGCGTGCGCGATCCGCAAGCGTGCCGGGGCCACCGAACCCTGCAAGCGATCGCCGAAGGCGCGGTTGCCGATCTGGTCATGGTTCTGCGCGAACACCACGAAATGATCCGGCGACAACCCTGCGCTGGGTTCGCCGCGGCGGTTGCCATGCCGGTTCACTTCGCCCTGCCAGGCAAACCCTTCGGACAGCACCCGGGCAAATCGTGCCCCCGGTGCGCTGGCATAGTCGGCGTAGTAGCTCTCGGTCTCGCCGGTCAACAGCACGTGCAACGCATTGTGGAAATCGTCGTTCCACTGCGCGGTATAGCCCTCGCCCAGCAATGAGGCGGCATTGTTTTCGTTCTCCACCACCAGGTCCACCGCATGCGCCGGGCCATCGGCGTGGATGGCCTCGCGCAGCGTCACCAGGAACGTCTGCGGATGGATCGCGTGTACCGCATCCAGGCGAAGGCCGTCGAAGCGGTATTCGCGCAGCCACATCAGCGCGTTGTCGATGAAGTAGCGCTGCACCCACGGCTGGCGGAAATCGATGGCCGCGCCCCACGGCGTGCGAACATCCTCGCGGAAAAACTGCGGCGCGTAGCTGGCCAGCTGGTTGCCTTCCGGACCGAAGTGATTGAACACCACGTCCAGCAGCACCATCAACCCCAATCCGTGGGCGGCATCGACCAGCGCCTTCAGCTCGTCGGGCGTGCCATACACCGAGGCCGGGGCGTATGGCAGCACGCCGTCATAACCCCAGTTGCGCGACCCGGGGAACGTGGCCAGCGGCATCAACTGCAGCGCGGTGATGCCCATCGCCGCCAACGCCGGAAGCTCAGCCTGAAGCGCCGAATAGCCGCCCACCGCGCCCAGGTGCACTTCGTAAAGCACCGCTTCGGACCACGGCCGCCCTGCCCCGCCGGTGGTCTGCCAGACGTAGGCGTCTTCATCGGGGATGGCGCTGGCGCCCTTGAGGCCCTCCGGCTGCCAGCGCGAGGCCGGATCGGGCACGCTGAGCGCACCATCGATCCGGAAGCGATAGCGCGCACCGGGCGCGGCGTCGCAGACGACGGCATGGCACCCGTCTTCTTCCGAAACCATGGCCATTACCTCGCCCTCCAGCAGCAGTTCCACGCGGTGCGCTGCCGGCGCCCACAGCCGGAAGCAGTACCCACCTTCCGCCTGCCGCTGCGCGCCCAGTTGCCGCCGCGCAGGCGTCACTCCATCACCTGAAGGTAGACCGTGGACAAAGGCGGCAAGGTCAGCTCGATGGATTGCGCGTGGCCGTGCATGGCAATGGGCCGGGCGTCCACCTGTCCACGATTGCCCGCGTCGCTGCCACCGTAGAAGTGGCTGTCGCTGTTGAATACCTCACGCCAACGACCGGCACGCGGCACTCCCACGCGGTATCCATGTCGCGCCACCGGGGTGAAATTGCTCACCGCCAGCAACGCACCGCCATGGCCTTGCACGTCGTGGCGGATGAAGGCCAGCACGCTGTTGACGTGATCGTCGCCCACGCTCCACTCGAAGCCGTCCTCGGTGCGGTTGCCATGCCGCAGTGCAGGAATATCACGCAGCAGCCGGTTGAGGTCGCCGATCAGGCGCGCCACCCCGGCGTGTTCGGGTTGCGCGGCCAGCGCCCAGTCCAGCTCGGCATCGTGGTTCCACTCGGTGGCCTGGGCGAACTCGCCGCCCATGAACAGCAGTTTGCTGCCCGGGTGGGCCCACATGAAGCCGTAATAGGCGCGCAGGTTGGCCAACTGCTGCCAGCGGTCGCCGGGCATCTTGCCCAGCAACGAGCCCTTGCCGTGCACCACTTCGTCATGCGACAGCGGCAACACGAACTGCTCGGAGAAGGCGTACATCGCGCTGAAGGTCATCTCGCTGTGGTGGTGCGAGCGATGGATCGGGTCGCGCTGCAGATAGCTGAGTGTGTCGTGCATCCAGCCCATGTTCCATTTGTGCGAGAACCCCAGCCCGCCCTCGGCGGCCGGCGCGGTCACGCCCGGCCACGCGGTGGACTCCTCGGCGATCACCACCACGCCCGGATAAGTCGTGGCGATGGCGGTATTGAGCGCACGCAGGAAGTCGATCGCTTCCAGGTTCTCGCGGCCACCGTGCGCGTTTGGAATCCACTGCCCGTCGGCGCGGCTGTAGTYGCGATACAGCATCGAGGCCACCGCATCCACGCGCAGCCCATCGATATGGAAGCGGTCGATCCACTCCAGTGCACTGCCGATCAGGAACCCGGACACCTCGCTGCGCCCGTAGTTATAGATCAACGTGTCCCAGTCCGGGTGCAGGCCCTCGCGCGGATCTTCGTGTTCGTAGAGGCCAGTGCCGTCGAAGCGCTGCATGCCGTGCGCATCGGACGGGAAATGCGCGCCCACCCAGTCCACGATCACGCCCAGGCCCTGCTGGTGGCAGCGGTCCACGAAACGCGCGAACCCTTCCGGGTCACCATGCCGCGCGGTCGGCGCATACAGCCCCAACGGTTGATAGCCCCAGGAGCCGCCAAACGGATGCTCGCTTACCGGCAGCAGCTCGACGTAGCTGAAGCCAAGCTGCTGGATATACGGAATCAGCGCATCGGCCAACTGGTCCCAATCAAGCACGCTGCCGTCCGGGCCGCGTCGCCAGGAACCGGCGTGGAATTCATAGATGGAGATCGCACCGTCCGCGTTGGCCGCGCGCGCGTTCATCCAGTCCCGGTCCTGCCAGGCATGCTCCGCATCGGCGCCCACCACCGAGGCGGTGCCCGGCAGCGGCTCGCACTGCCGCGCCATCGGATCGGCCTTGTCGGTGAGGTGCGAGCCATCGGCAGCGATGATTTCGAACTTGTAGCGTGCACCGGCGACCACGCGCGGCACGAAGATTTCCCAGACGCCGGCTTCATGGCGGAACCGCATCGGATGGCGTCGGCCGTCCCAGCTGTTGAACTCGCCCACCACCGCTACCCGACGCGCGTTCGGCGCCCACACCGTAAAGCGCACGCCGTGTACGCCCTGGTCGGTGGCACGTTGCGCGCCCAGGCCGGTACGGATGCTGTGCGGGTCGCCAGCGGGGATGCCCGCCAGCAGTGCCGCATCCAGCTGCGGCCCAAAACCGAAGACATCTTCGATCTCCTGCGTCGATGTACCCCAGTCCACCCGCAGCAAGGCCACCGCAGCGCTTTCGCATGCGGATTCGAACAGGCCTTCGCCCAGCGCCGCCATCGGCTGCCAGCGCCCGCCCGCGTCGCGCCGTTGCACGGCCAGCGCACCGGGAAACAGCACGCGCAGCCGCCAACGGCCCTGCGCGTCCTGGTGCGGGCCCAGCAGCGCGAACGGATCGCCCGGCTGTCCCGCCGCCAGCGCGGCCAGACCAGGCGACAAGGGCTCGTCAACCGACGAGGACGTCGGTACACCCTCCGAACCTTGCGGCATCGGGGCCTGCACCTCGCACGACACCGTCATGCGCGCGCCTCGGCGGTGCGCTGGTACAGGTCGATGTAATGCGTGCCGGCAACCTCCCAGCCGCTGGGGCGCAGCATCGCCGCGCGCCGCATTGCGGCCATCAGCCGCGGCTGGCGGAAGGTGCGGAAGGCACGCTGCACGCAGCGGCGCAACATGTCCGCCTCCGGCCCGTTGAACAGGAAGCCGGTCACGCCGTCGTCCACCGTATCGATCAGCCCGCCGGTGGCGTGCGCGATGGGCAGGCAACCAAAGCGCTGTGCATACATCTGGCTCAACCCGCACGGCTCGAACCGTGAGGGCATCAGCAGGAAATCGGCGCCGGCAAACATGCGCCGGGCCAGGGTTTCATCGAAGCCGATGTAGGCCGACACGCTGCCCGGGAAGCGCCGCGCCAATGCGCGCACCTGCTCCTCGATCTCCGGCTCGCCGCCGCCGATGATCACCAGCTGGCCGCCGGCCGCCACGATCTGCGGCGCCACATCGCAGGTCAGGTCGAGGCCCTTCTGGTGCACCAGTCGCGACACCACCGCAAACAACGGCCCGCGGCTTTCCGGCAACCCGAAGGCGCGGCGCACGTGGCGGGCGTTATGGTCGCGGCCTTCAAAGCTGCGCACGTCGAAGTGCGCCGGCAGGTGGCGGTCGGTGCTCGGGTCCCAGCTGGCGTCGATGCCGTTGACGATCCCGCTCAGGTGACCCAGCGCCGCGCGCCGCGACAGCAACCGGTCCAGCCCGCAGCCCTCGGCCGGGGCGGTGATCTGCGCCGCGTAACTGATGCTCACCGTGTTGACCTGGTCGGCGTGCACGATGCCGCCGCGCAGGAACGACAACTGCCCATGGAATTCCAGCGCCACGCGCTGCACCTCGTCGATGCCCAGATCGGCCGCCAGCGCGCTCGGGAACAAACCCTGGTAGGCCAGGTTGTGGATGGTCAGCAGGCACGACGCCGTGCTGCCCGACCAACGTACGTAGGCCGCTGCCAGCGCGCACGGCCAATCATTCAGATGCAGCAGGTCCGGCTGCCATTCCATGCCCACCTCGCCCGAGGCGATCATCGCCGCCGCACGTGACAACGTGGCAAAACGAATGGCGTTGTCCGCCCAGGGTTGGCCGGCGTTGTCCACGTACGGCGATCCTTCCCGTTCGTACAGCTCCGGGCAGATCAGCACATACACAGGCAAGCCATCCTCGAGCACCGTCTGTGCGATCACGCACGCCGGCAACGCCGCATGCGCTTCGGTCTGCCCCACCACCTCGATGGGCCCGGTGCGCGCAAGCACCTCGCTGTAGCCGGGAATCAGCACGCGCATGTCGGCGCGGTCGCGCAGGGCGCGTGGCAATGCTGCGGCCACATCGCCGAGTCCGCCGGCCTTCACGAAATCGGCCATCTCCGACACCACGAACAGCACGCGGCGCACCGTGTCTGTCGCAAGATTGGAGAAACCTGACAGGCCAACCGGCATCGCGGCTTGCCTATGTCGTCGCACGCGGATGACATCACTCTGGGATACGGCTTCTGCGCTGGCAGCGGAAGACGCAAGGGGAAGAAGGCGCGTAGGCATGGGGGACTCGCTGGCAGAGAAACACGACGCAGCAGACTCCACCTCGAACCGGAATGGCCGGCGCAAGCAATCGTCAGGAGCGCACTACGAAGATGGGGGAACCCCAGCCATTACTTGGGGCGTGAATTGAATCTACACCCCGGCTCAATCAATGCCCCGTGAACCTGGCACGACAGTTGCGTGAACCCACATGCTAAAAACGCATGTGCTTATCAAGCTACCTAGTTGCAGCTGCCTCATGGGGAAGAATAAATCATTAAGAATTCCTTCTTCATCGTGCCCGCCGCGAACGCCACAAGTCGTCAATTGCTGGAGTCCAGCGCTGATTTCGACGCGCAGGACGCCCAGAGCCCATGGGAAACAGCAAGACCTACGACGAGTAAGCCGCGACAACCGGCTGTTGTTGCGGCGCTCTGCCGGGCACCACCCCTCACGTCGTGCAACTCACGCTCAGCCTGTGCATGGTCCTGCTCGGCGCAGGTCAACTGCTGTTTGGCGCGCTGGCAGACCGCATTGGTCGGCGCCCGATAGCGATGGGCGGCGGCACGATGTTCGTCATTGCCTCCCTCGCTCTTGCCGCGTCCAATGGCCCCGGCATGTTCCTCATGTTCCGTGTCTTCCAGGCACTGGGCGCGTCGGCGGCATTGGTTGCCACCTTCGCCACCGTGCGCGACGTCTACGCCGAGCGCCCGGAAGGAACGACGATGCCTGGCCGCTGGTGGGCTACTCGACCGGGACGGGGGTGCTCGTGTCGCTGGCGCTGGCCCGCACGCGCGACGAGCCGGGCGACGCACGCTGATCGCGGTCGGCTTATGCAGACATGGACACGACCCTACATCGCGTCAGGCTGCTGTCCGGCGTTCGGCTGCATCGTCGCCAGGGCGCCCTGCAGATCGCGCATGCGGAACGGCTTCTGCAGACCGTAACGATGGCGGAACTTCTCTGCGATCGCGGCCTGCCCGTAGCCGGTAATGAAAATATACGGCACGCCCTGGGCATCCAGCGCCTCGGCCACCGGGTAGGACGCGCTGCCCGCCAGATTGACGTCCAGCACGGCCAGGTCCACACCCCCGGCCCTCACCACCTCGAGCGCGGCATCCACATTGGCCACCGACGCGGCCACTTCGTAGCCCAGCGCCTCCAGGCAGTCCTCGAGCACCATCGCCACCAGCGATTCGTCTTCGACGACCAGCACGCGCGCGGTCACAGGGTCACCTCCGCCACGGTAGCCGGTAGCGGCATCGACACGCGGAACGCCACGCCGGCCGGGTCGAAGGCCAGTTCGACGTCGCCATCCAGATCGCGCTTCAATCCACGCTCGAGCAGGCGGGAGCCGAAGCCCTTGCGCGCCGGCGGGGACACCGGCGGTCCGCCACTCTCCTGCCACACAAGTTCAAGCAGATCCCCGCCATCGGCATCCACGCTGCGTACCCAGGCGATGCGCACCTTCCCCTGCGGCGAGGAGAGCGCGCCATATTTGACCGCGTTGGTGCACAACTCGTGCAGCGCCATCGACAGCGCCAGTGCGCGGCGCGGGTCGACCCGGCATGACCGCCCTTCCAGCACGAAGCGGCCGCTCGCATCGGGCTCGCACAACGCTGAGACATCGCGCGCCAACTCCAGGATGTCGGCACTTTGCCAGTTCTCGCGTGTCAGGGTGTCATGCGCGGTGGACAGTGCCAGCAGGCGCGAATCGATCTTCTCGTGCGCGTCCTCCAGGCTGACGGCGTTGTTGAACGACTGGCGGGTCAGCGACTGCACCATCACCAGCGAATTCTTCACCCGGTGGTTGAGCTCGTTGATCAGCAGTTCCAGGTGCTGCTCATGTTCCTTGCGCTCGGTAACATCGCGGGTGCTGCCGGCAATGGCTTCCACCTTTCCATCCAGCCCGAATACGGGGGTGAAGATGTATTCGTAGATGCGCGTGCCCTTGGTCTGGTGCGGGAACGGCACTTCGCCCCGGATGGGCTGGCCAGTGGCGACCACCCGGTCTATTTCCTCGTCGTGCATCGCCGCGTGCCACGGCTCATACCCCAGCTCAAGGCAGGTTCTGCCCGTGGCATCTTCCCAGCGCATGCCCCACATCGTCAGCAGGGCGTCGTTGGCGTAGATGAAACGGTGCTGGGCATCGAACACGTACAGAAGGTCCGGGGTGGCCTGAAGCAGGGCCTCGTAGATGCGCCATCGGGCGGCGTCTTGTTCCTTCTGGGCTGGCACGTCTGTAGATCCTGGGGCAGAGGCAGACGATAGTTCTGGCAGCGTGAACGCCGGATCATGAGTGGATGCCGCGCCGCCGCCCCGTCAACCCCGACGCGACGGCGCTAGAATCTGGCCCGTCACACCGGCACCGGAGCTCCCCATGCAACAGACCGTCATCCCCCAACTGCGCATGACCGATGCCACGGTCAGCGTGCCGTTCTACCAGCGCATGGGCTTTGCCATTGACTGGGAGCACCGTTTCGAACCGGGCATGCCACTGTTCGTGCAGATCAGCCGCGAGGGCCAACTGCTGTTTCTGACCGAACATGCCGGCGATTGCGAGCCCGGTGGCGCGGTCTACTTCCAAGTGCCCGACGTGGACGCACTGCATCGCGCGTTCGTGGCCGCCGGCGCGGCGGTGTTCCGCGCGCCGGCGGATGTGCCGTGGGGCGGACGGGAAATGCTGGTGGTGGACCCGGACCATAACCGGCTGCGGTTTGCTACGCAGGACAAGTAAGTCACCCGGCACGCCGCTGCACTAAGTGGGCAGCGGCGTCCATTCATGGGAAAAGCGCGCGAACTCAATCTGCAGTTCGCCATCGTGGTCCAGAATGATGTGGTGCCGGTAAACGCCGGGGCGGACAATCGAGAACTCGTGCAGAAGAAGATCGGCATGCCCATTGTCTTCCAGGGCGGGCTCGCACAGCTGGAAACTGGATACGCCACCATAGCGTAGCGTTGTCGTGCCCTCGAACATCTGATCAATAAGGCTCAGCGCGATCAGCGTCTCTCCATTGGAGAATCTGGCCTTGTACTGCTTGGACACAAGGAGAGACAGCATCCTTGCATCGTGCAGCGTCTTGTTTCCGCCAAGAGTGTAGCTATCGATGTCGCTGGCGAAAGCTCGCAGCGACGCGGGCATCCCACTCGCCACTGTATCGATGTAATCAAAATACCTGGAGAAATTCCAGGCCTGCCCATCGTGGTAGATCCTGTCGAGTTTCCTCACGCGCACACACTCCTTGGGTTTTTTGCCGGGCCATGCGTATCAGGCACCGGTTCGGCCGCAGGACGTCAGATTGCGCCCCGGCCGGTCAACATTCTGACGCATCCCGTCAACATTCCGACAGTCATCGCGCGCCGATGAAACGCAGGTTGAATGTGTCATTGAATTATTCATTTGCCTGCGCCGAAGCATGAATCCAAATGGGCCTCCCGCACGTAGATAGCCAGAGCCCACCCCACGACCGACGCGCAATGAGTCCCCCAGTCACCCAGGAAGATGAAAGAAAGGCCGTTCTTGGGTCCATGCAGATCGCCGATGTTGCCGCGCTCCCCTCGCTGGACCACATCACCCGTCTTGCCAGCTACGCCTTCGATGTCCCGGTTGCCTTTGTCTCGATCCTGGGCGATGTGGAACAGCGCTTTGTCTCCCGGATCGGGCTGCCGGTGGCGGCGACGTGCATCCGCGCCTCCATCTGTGCCCACGCCATCACCGCCAACGGGGTGTTCGTGGTCACCGACCTGGCGGCCGACCCGCGCTTCCAGGACAACCCCCTGGTCGCCAGCGCTCCGCACCTGCGCTTCTATGCAGGTGCCCCGCTGGTCGCCAGGAACGGGGTGGCCATCGGCGCCCTCTGCATCATGGACAGCATGCCCCGCGAGTTCCTGGACAGCGACCGCGAGCAGCTGTCGAGCCTGGCCCAGCTGGTGATGGGGCAGCTGGAGCTGCGCAACCTGTCCGGCCGGCTCGATCCGGTCAGTGGCCTCCCCAGCCGCCACCAGCTCCACGCCGATTTCCCCGGCATTGTCGCCCGCAGCGCCACCGGCAGGCGCTACGCCGTGGCCATCGACGTGCTCGACATCCCCCGCGCCAGCCAAGTGGGCCAGGTACTTGGGCTGCAACCGCTGGAAGCGCTGATCCGGCGCGCCGGCGTTCGCCTGCGCACCGCATTGGGCGGCATCGCTACGGTCTACCACGTGGGGGTCACGCGCTTCGCCTTCCTGGTGGACATGCCCACCCCAGACCAGGTGGAAAGCCTGGTCATGGAACTAAGGGGCCGGATGCTGCGTCCGCTGATGGCCGCCGCCGTGCCCATGTCGCCGCGCTTCCACGCAGGGATCTGCGCGGTCGAAGGCGGCGAAGGCAGCCACGAACTGCTTCGGAAACTCCTGGTGGGCCTGCACGATGCGTTCGACGCGGGTCAAACGTTGTGCTGGTACTCGGCAGCGCGGGACCAGACGGTGCACCGCGCCTACCGCCTGGCGTCGGATGCCGAGCGCGGCATCGCCAACGGCGAGTTCCATCTGGCCTATCAGCCACGTTTCGACGCCCCAACGCGCACCCCGGTCTCTGCCGAGGCGCTGATCCGATGGACCCACCCGGTGCTCGGCCCCATCAGCCCGCTCGAGTTCATCCCGGTCTTCGAACAGACCGCCCTGATGGCACTGGTCACCGACTGGGTGCTGGATGCGGCCCTGGACCAGCTGCTGGCGTGGCGGGCCCAGGGCGTGGACGTTCCCCTGTCCATCAACCTGCCCAGCAGCTATCTCACCAGCACCACCGCCTGGGAGGTCATCAGCGCGAAGTTGGCGCGGCGCGCCATCCCGTTTTCGATGGTTGAATTCGAGATCACCGAGGGCGAGTGGCTCGGCCCCGACTCCCCTGCGGTCGCGCAGATCTGCGCCATGGCGCAGGCGGGCATCCGGATCGCCATCGATGACTTCGGCAGTGGCTACAGCAACTTCAGCTACCTGTCCGACCTGCCCATCCGCACCCTCAAACTGGACAAGTCGCTGATCGACGGCATCGGCACGGACCCACGCGCAAGAGCCAAGGTCTCGGCGATCCACCATCTGGCCCACGAGCTTGGCTACCTCACCGTGGCCGAGGGCGTGGAACACCAGGACCAGCTCGACGTGCTGGCCGATATCGGCCTGGATCAAGTCCAGGGTTACCTGCTGGCCACGCCTTCGCCCGCGTCAACGATTGCAGCGTTGTTCGCGCGTGTCGGTCAGTCGCTGCAGGTTACCTGGGATGAACTTCATC
>NZ_JBFULO010000115.1:0-10563 GCF_054049855.1 Stenotrophomonas sp. P5_B8
GTCCCTGCAGCATCGCGGCGAGGGTGGCGTAGAACAACGCATTCTTCGGGTTCAACAGGGCCGAGAGCGCACCCAGTCCGGCGGCTTTCCACCAGCCGCCGGCAGAGGCGGTCGCGCCGGCCTGCGCCGTGCCACGCAACTGCACCAGCCCACTGCCGCCGGCATGTCGCAGAAACACCGCGCCCAGGTAGATCAGGAATGCGCAGCCCACCAGCTGCACCGCGATGAAGGCTGCGCTGTCGACGCGCAGGATGGCCAGGCCGGCGAACGCGGCACCGATGAACACGCCATTGCCCAGCGCGATGCCTGCGCAGGCACCGCTGGCCGTGCGCCAGCCGCGTGCGATGGCCGTGCGCGCGACCAGAAAAAAGTCCGGCCCGGGCGAGAGCAGGGCGAGGAAGTGCACGCTGGCGACAATCAGGAACTGTTCCATTCAATCCGGTACAGGCAGGCTACGGGCGGCCAGTGTGGTGTTCGCGGCCGGTCCGGTATTGAACGTAATTGCGCGTTCTCAGCGCCGATAGTGGCCGGGCGTGGTTGCCGCATGTGCCTTGAACACACGCTGGAAATGGCTCTGGTCGGCAAAGCCCAGGCCGTGGGCGACGCTGGCCATTGCTTCCCCGTCGCGCAGTTGCTGGCGCGCCTGCCGGATGCGCTGGTCCATCTGCCAGGCATGCGGGGTCAGGCCGGTGGCGCGGCGAAAGGCGCGGATCAGTTGATAGCGGCTCATGTGGACCGCGGTCGCCAGCTCGGCCAAGGGGGGCGTACGCGACAACTGCCCACGCAGCTGCGCCATCGCCGGCTGCAGGCGGTGATGCAGTGACGCCGCGTCGGACCCCAGAGCAACGGGCGTACCCGGTGGCTGCTCAAGATCGCCGACGAACGCGATCAGTGCGGCGTCCTTTTCTTCGACCGCCGCGTCGGAGAACAACAGGGTGTTGAGCGTGCAGTAGTCGCGATAGCGGCTACGGTCGTCCGAGACGTGGACCACCCCAAGGTGTCGGGTCGATGGCGGCGGCGATGATTCGTCGCGGAGACTGCCCAACCAGTCTGCATCGAGATGCAGCATCTGGTAACTCCAGGCATGGCCGGGCATCGGATTGCAGGCGTGCACACAGCCAGCGGGAACGGCGACCACGCTGCCCGCCTGCAGCACCCGGGAGCCACTGGACGCGCCGCTGAAGACGCTGCGCCCGGCATCCACCGCGYCGATGGAGAACGTGTCGTGGCTGTGTGGTCGATAGCAGGCGCGACTGTCGCAGGCGCGGCGGCTCTCGACATGGGGCAGTGACGGATCACGCCAGAATTCAGTGGTGGGACGCATGCGGGGTTCCGTGACGCGAGAGGGGCAGCCTGCTCAGGATGCCATGGCTGGCAGCGGCATCGCAGGCCCGCGCGCGGCGCATTGCGACAGTGAACCGGCTGGAACGCGTCATCTGCGCTATCGTCCGCGTTCGAATGACCCGCCAGGAGGCGCCAGCATGCCCATCACTTACCGCACCGCCGTCGCCGATGACGCTGCCCACTGCATCGACCTGCGCGGGCGCACCCGCGAGAACGCCTTCTCGGTCGCGCAGCTGGCCGCGTTGGGCATCACCGTGGAGAGCTGGGCGGACGGCATCGCGCWGGGTGCGTTCCCCGGCCWCGTGGCCGAGGCCGATGGGCACATGGTCGGCTACTGCTTCGGCGATCGCGACACTGGCGAGATCATCGTGCTGGCGCTGCTGCCGGACTGGGAAGGCAAGGGCATCGGCAAGGCCTTGCTGGCACGAACGGTGGAGGACTTCCGCGGCTGGGGTTTCGAGCGCCTGTTCCTGGGGTGCGCGGCCGATCCGGCGGTGCGCTCGCACGGCTTCTATCGTCACCTGGGGTGGCGGCCGACCGGGGAAATCGATGATCTGGGCGATGAGGTGCTGGAGTACCGGGTCGCAGGGTGAGCGGCGCGATGTTCGACGTCGGGTAGTCCGCGTGTCGTGGTAGGTGCATGGCTTGCAGCGGATGGAATGCCACGTGGGTCGCGGTAGCTGCGGTGCGTGCGCAGGATGCTGGCGGCAGGTCAGGGAGACTGCCGATGCCATCGCGATCCACCGCACTACCGACGCTCTGTTTCTGGCTATGGGTGTCTGCCGTGACACCTGCTGGTGCAGCGACACCGGCGCCCACGCCCACGCCAGAGGTGCAGCAGATCCACAAATGCCGCGTCGATGGCGTGGCCACGTTCCAGCGCCATGCATGCGCCGCCGGCCAGGCCGAACAGGCGTGGGAGGTCGATGTGGTGCCAGCCGAACGCCGGCATGCGGCCCGGATCGAGGCGATCCGGCGCGAACTGCAGGCGCGCAAACGTGCACTGGACGCACAACGCGCACCGCCGCACCACCACCGCCATTCACGCACGCGGCACCGCGACGGTGCCGCGCCGAAGCGACGCGCGCGGGCACCGCCCGGCGCAGTCATCTCGCTGCATCATCGGCCGCAGGCCTGCGCAACTGCCCGACGCCAGCGCGAGACGGCGTATATCAGGGCGGGGATGAAACGCAGCTTCGCGCTGAGCCGGCGCATGGACGACCGCGTCTACCGCGCGTGCCGTTGAGCGGCCGCTTGCTCAGGGCGTGCGTTGCGCCGGCCGGGACATCAGGTAGTGCGCCAGCGCATCGAAGGCAGGCAGGGTCGTCGGATCATTGGCCGCGTTGCCTGCGATGGGGTGCGAGCCGAAGCGGGCAATCACCACCTTGGCGGCCGGGTCGGGCCAGGTCGCGAAGACCGGCGTTGAAGCCACCGCCGGCGAACGGCGTGCCGGTGGAATCGACCGTGTAGTAGGCGTCCTGCTCGGCGCCCAGGTGTTGCCAGATGCGCTCGGACAGCAGCGTGGAGACCGGCTTGCCGGTGCGCCGGGCGATGACCCAGCCGAGCGTGTCGGAACGGGCTGCATGGATAGGGTGTTGCAGGGGAAGGCGACGGACACGCGGGGAAACGCGGCAGTGGCGCGCGTTCGGGGCAGGCTCCCTGCGATGCAGGGAGCCGCCTGGCTTACGGGTTGCCGGTCTCGCCAGCCGGTGCCGGGGACACCGGGGCGCTGGCCTCCGGCGGCGGCAGCGACAGCTCCGGGTTGCCCTGCTGGGCCTGCAGTGCCTGGATGCGCTGGTTCAGGGCGTCCAACTGGCTGTGGGTGCTGCGCAGGTCGGTGCTGAGCGACACGGCCTGCTGCTTGGCCTGCTGGATCGAGCTGCTGACCTGCAGCGATTGCTGGCGCTGCAGATCGGCTTCCTGCTGCAGGCTGCGCAGGCGCTGTTCGTTGTAGGCGACCAGGTTTTCGGTGTAGCGCTTGCCGGCTTCGAGGCGGGTGGTGTCGATATACACCTGGGCCAGTTCCTCGGTCTGCTGCACGAAGGTGCGGTAGACCTTTTCGGCGTTGTCGACCGAGTCGGTCTTGATGACGCGCCAGAAATCCTTGTCGTGGAACAGCGCGGCGTAATACTGCAGCGTGGCGGTATTGAACAGCAGGCTCGCGCCGTAGCTGCCGTTGTAGGTGGTCCGCAGCTCGGTGAGCTGCTGCGAATCCATCAGCTGGCGCAGTTCGTCCACGCTGTTGCGCACCACCGGCGCGCTGCGCGCCGGTTCAGCGGGCTCACCCTTGGGCGCGCGCGCGGCCAGTGCCTGCGGCACCATGCTCAGCGACAGCAACACCAGACTGCCAGCCAGGATGGTCCGGCCGGTGGATACAACCCCTTTTCTCGCTCGCATCATCAGGCCGTCCAGAATGGCTCAATCGGTGAAAGTTCGTCTGTGAAATCCCAGTCCCCACAGAAGTCTAGCATGCAGCCCGTGCCGCGCCGACAGCGCTGCGCCAGGCTTAATAGACCAGCTGGGCCGGGTTGCACTGCACCGCCTGCAGGTGCACGTCGGTGCGTCCCAGTTCCAGGCCCAGCACCAACGCGAGGGTCTGGGTGAGGAGGGTACCGACGCCGTTGAGCAGCGGCTTGAGCAGGCCTTCCAGCACCGGCCGCAGCAGGGTGCACAGCAGGCCGCTGCAGGCCACCGCGTTGGTGCCCGGGTCGATGATGCTGCCGCTGCCCTGGTGGGCGTCGAGCATGCCGTTGGGCGCGGTTTGCAGGTAGGAGGCCAGGTTGCTCTTGAGGCAGTTGTTGTAGCTCAGCAACACGCTGACCAGGCCGCTGCAGCGGTTGATCGCCAGGCCACCGAGCAGCGTGCCGAGCAGACCGTCGAGCACCCCCAGGCCCTGTCCGGTCACCACCGCGCGATACCCGTCCCAGGCCGCGCCGTCTTTGTAGCAGGTGGTGAGACCCAGCGGTGGGCAGGCGTAGGGCACGCCCTTGGCGACCTGCCAGTCGCCGAAGGGCTCGATGCCCTGCGCAACCGAACCGTTGCGCAGCAGGGCGATGGTTTTGTCCACGTCATAGCGGGCATTGCCCGTATTGGCGGCCTTGAGAAACTGGTCGGCCAGCTGGGTGGCGGTATCGCCATTGCCCATGCCCTTGGCGGCCGGGTTGAGCATGCCGCTGAGCACGCGCAGCAACTCGCGCACCAGGTCGGTGACGGCATTGCCGATCTGCGCGCCGTTGATCCAGGTCGACCTGGTTTCGCCCGGCGACAGGGTCACGGTTTCATCATGGGTGAGGGCGTTGAGCTTGATCTGGTCGTTGATCAGCGGYGCGCCGAGCAGGGTGAGCAGTTGTTCGTTCTGCAGGCTGGCATCGCAGACATTGCGGGTGGAGAACCTGGCACTGTCGGCCACCTTGCCGACGCAGGCGCGCAGCACCGAGGATTCGACCCGGATGCTGGCGGTGACCGGCTGCGCGGCGCATTGCAGGCTGGTCAGGGTGCCCATTGCGTTGGTGACGTCGGCATATACGGGCAGGCGCAGGCGGATGCCGAGCAGGCCCAGCACCTTGCCGATGCCCAGCAGCAGATTGTTGCTGTCGATGTCCAGGTTGACCCGCACCTGCGCGTTGTAGGCGCGCGTGCCGACCCCGCCGATCGCGATCGACGGCGGCTCGATGATGGCGGCCTTGGCCTGGACCAGGCCGAGCACGTTGAGGTTGTTGACCGCTACGCCCTTGCCGCTGTTGGCGATGCTGATGCTGGTGGTGATCAGGTCCAGTGCGTTGACCTCGGCCTGCAGCGCGGCCGAGGCCGGGCCGTCCGGGGCGACGATGCTGCCGAACAGGCCGCTGCCCTCGGCGTTGCTGCCCAGCTGCAGGTTGAGCTGGTTGATATCCAGCTTGGCCGCCAGTGCGTCCTTGAGCGCGCGCAGGTCCACATGGGTCACCCCGCTCTGGCTGAGCACGCTGGCGGTGGCGTCGAGCAGTTGGCCCAGCGATACCTTGTGCGCGGCCAGCAGGGCGTTGAAGTCGCCGATGCTGATGTTGGCATCCACTGGAATGCCCAGTGCATTGAGCAGGCCGCCGGGGGTGATCCTGGCCTGGGCCAGGCCGTCGTAACCGAGCAGGGTGGTCTGGTCCAGATCGACGCCGACCAGTTTCAGGACGCCGCCCAGCGGGGTGTTGCCGTTGGCCCGCAGCAGCTGCGAGCCGACGCTGAACACCGCCAGCGGTGGCGCCCGCGTGGCGACCGCCTGCGCGCGCACCTGCGGCAATCCGCCGGTCTGGCCGAAGAACGGCAGCACCGGGCGTTCGGCACTGACCTTGACCGCGTTGACGGGCGCGCTGGCGGCGCTGTCGACGAAGTGGTCGGCGGTGGTGTGGGTGGGATTCCAGTCGCCGCAGCGCACGTTGAGCGTGCCGGGGAAGCGGTTGGCCTGCACGGCGTTGCTGCGCGCGGCGCTGTTGTCGGCGCGGTCGGCGCTGCACAGGTCCAGCCGCTGCGCGCCGGCCAGCGCGGAGAGGTCGGCGATTTTCTGCACATCGCGCTTGGCCCAGTACAGATAGCCGATTTCGACCAGGCCCAGCATCGTCACCAGGCCGAGCATCACCAGCATCATCGTCACCGACATGCCACCGCGCTGACGGGCGTGGGTATTCATGGGGTCACTCTCCGTTGCCGTCACCAGTGACCTGTTTGCGCACGCTGGTGTCGAGGAACTCCGGGATGGGGTGGGTGAAGCTCTGCAGGTAGCGTGCGTAGCTGAGCGAGGCCTGGTCGCCGAGCATCGGCAGGTGCGCGCCGGCATGGCTGCCACGCGCCTGCAGCTGCAGCAGCGCACGGGTGGTGTCGCCGATCTGCGGTCGATCCGGTATCGGCAGTGGCAGCGGGTCGGTCGGGGGCAGGGGCGGCAGCAGCGGTTCGTACGGGGGCGGTACCGGTGGTGCGGGCGGTGTCGCGGCCATCTCCGTGCGAGGCGGAGCGGTATCGCCCAGCATCTGACCGGTCAGCGGGCGTTGCTGGGCGCCGGCCACGGTACAGGCGAGCAGGCACGTAGCGGCCAGGGCGATACGCAGCGCAGGGGGAGCGAAGGCGGTCATGGCGTGCTCTCGGTGGCGAGGTCGATGCCGCCGAAGCGTTCCAGCATCGACGGGGCAAGGCGGGCATCGGCGCGTGGCGTGCGCGGTGCACCGGCGGCAACCGGTGTGCGCGTGCGCGGCACCTCGGCGATCGTGACCGGTGTTGCGGTGGCAGGCGGCGCACTGGCGATGGGTGCCATCCGCAACTGCTGGGCCAGACGCTGCACTTCGTCGCGTGCGCCCTGCGGCAGGGCAGCGCTGCGCATGATCTGCTCGGCCATCGCAGTGTCGTTGCGCAGCAGTGCCCATACCGCCAGGTTGGCGTTTGCTTTTACATTGCCCGGGGCCAGCTCGGCCGCCTTGGCCAGGGGCTCGCGCGCCTGCCCGAGCTGCCCGGCGCGCAGCCGTGCAAAGCCGAGGTCACCGAGGTAGTCGGTGTTGAGCGGTTGCAATTGCACGGCACGCGCCAGGCTTGTTTCGGCCTGGGCAGCATCACCGGCCCGTGCGGCGATCAGGCCCAGGCCGTGCCAGGCGGCGGCCCCCTGGGGACCATTGGTTAGGCTGGTATAGATGGCCCGTGCGGCCTCCACCTGCTGGGTTTCACGCAGGCCATCGGCCTGCAGCAGGCGCAATGCAGGCGTGTCGCCATAGCGTTGGCGGTAGGCGTCCACGTGCGCCAGCGAGGCGAAGTAGGCGCCCTGGCGCTGCATCTGGCCGATCAGGTCCAGGTACATGCGCTTGTCGTCCTGCGGGGGCGATTCCAGCGGTGCCAGACTGAGCGGATCGGGACGGTAGGCGTTGTGCGCCGAGCCGCAGGCGGTGCATGCAGCCAGCGTGATGAGCAGCAACCAGCAGTGACGCGGTTGGATCGGCATGGTCTTCATCCCAGACGGTTCACGGCATTGGCCAGGGCGATGATCGCCGGGCCGGACAACACCAGCATCAGTGCCGGCAGCAGGGTCAGCATCATCACCACGGTCATCTTGACCGAGAGCTTGCCGACCTTTTCCTTGAGCGTTGAACGGCGCTGTTCGCGCAGGCGCACGCTGAACTGGCGCAGCGGCTCCTGCACCGCGCCGCCGTGTTCGTGCACCTGCAGCATCAGCTGCACCAGGCTGCGCAGGTCTTCGTCATCAAACGACTCGGCCAGCCGCCGCAGCGATTGCTGACGTGTGCGCCCGTGCATGTAGGCGATATTGGCCTGGTGGATTTCGCGGCCGAGCACCGGGATGGCGCTGCGCAGTTTGTCGCCGAGGGTCTGCAGACTCTGGTCCATGCTGAAACCCACGCCCTGCAGCAGGCGCAGCAGGTCGATCAGCAACGGCAGCTCGGCCGACACGCGCTTGCGCAGGCGCGTGGCCCAGGCACGCAGCGCGAACTTGGGCAGCAGTACGCCGACTCCCAGCGCCACGATCATCACCACGATCCGGCTGAGGCCGTCGCCGCTGTAGAAGGCCATGGCCAGCAGCAGGCACAGCACGGCCAGCAGCAGGCGCAGCGCCAGGAAGGTGGCCGTGCCGGCGCGGGTATGCCAGCCGGCCTGGTCGAGCAGCAGGCGATCTTCCGGGGCCAGCAGGGCCGCTTCGAGGCGGCCACCGTTGAAGCGCTCGCCCAGCGTGGCCAGCCACGCCCAGCCGCGCGGACCGGTCTCCGGCGCGGGCGCCGCTGTGGTCGGGCTGGCGGGTTCACGCGGGCCGGCGTCGCGGTTGCGCAGTGCGCTCTGCAGCGTGGCGGCCGTGCGGTTCTGCTGGCCCGTGAGCCACAGCCCGGCCACGCCCAGCAGGCCCAGCCCGAGGGCGAGCAGCAGCAACGCGGCGATCAGCAAGGTGCCGGCGCTCATAGCGAACGGGCCAGGCGATACAGCAGGAAGCCGCCGATCAGTTCGAGCAGCAGGGCCGCACCGAGAATGCGGTGGCCCAGCGGCACCTGCAGCATCGGCTCGAAAAAGTCCGGACTGACAATGGCCATCAGCAGCGCCGACAGCGGCGGCAGCAGGCCGAGCACCCAGGCCGACATGCGCGTTTCGGACGTGGTGGCCATCAGCTCCTGGCGGGCCTGGTCCAGGTCGCGCATGAAGTCGCTCATGCGCTGCAGGATCTGGTCCGAGCGCCCGCCGATGCGGATGCTCACCCCGAGCACCACGGCGAGTACGTCCAGCACGTCCAGCCGGTAGGGCTGCGCGGCCTGGCTGAGGGCGCGGTCCAGGTCCAGGCCACTGCGGGTGCCGGACAGGGTGTCATCGAGCAGACCGCGCAGCGGCATCGGCACCTGCTGGCTGGCGGTCTGGAAGGACATCTGCAGGCTGTTGCCGAGCCCGGTCAGGCGCACCAGGTTGTCGAGGAAGTCCGGCAGCTGTCGCAGCAGGCGGCGTTGCAGGCCGAGGATGCGGCGCGACACCCACAGCCCCAGCAGCAGCGCATACAGGCCGAAGGCGATCGGCCACATCCAGGCGGTGCCGATGCGTGCTGCCGCCAACCAGGCCAGCGCGATGCCACCCAGCAGCCAGAGGATCGGCAGGCGCCAGCCCGGCCGCAGCCCGGCACGTTGCAGCAGCGCATCCCACGGCAGCGCGTCGGGTCGCGCGGTTACGGTCGGCAACGGCGCTGGGTTGGCCGGTCGCGTCGGCATGCCGGCCAGTACCGGCGTGGCCGGGTTGGCGGCCAGGCGCTGTTCGGTGTGCTGCAGCGAGGCGCGCTGGCGTTCGCGGCGGCCCGCGCCCCACCACAGCTCGACGGCTACCGCCACCAGCACCAGCGCCGCACTGCACAGCAGCAGCACCGTGACCATGCTCAGTAAGCTCCGTCCAGTGCTTCGCGCAACTGGCGCCGGAACGGCTCGAGCTTGTGCGAATGCGGATGGAAGCCCAGCCCGACCCAGCGGTCGTGTTCCTTGCCGTCGGCGTCGAGCTGGATTTCGTGGCGGAACATTTCCTGGGTGCTGATCAGGTTGTCGCTGACGCCGGTGATTTCCGTGATCGACACCAGCACGCGTCTACCGCTGCCGAGGCGGGAGATCTGCACGATGAAATCGATGGCGCTGGCAATCTGCCGGCGCAGGCTGTCCTCGCTGCCCTGGAAACCGGCGAAGCCGGCCAGCATCTCGATGCGGTACAGGCAGTCGCGCGGGGAGTTGGCGTGGATGGTGGCCATCGAACCGTCGTGGCCGGTGTTCATCGCCTGCAGCATTTCCAGCACTTCGGCCCCACGCACTTCGCCGACCACGATCCGGTCCGGGCGCATGCRCAGGCTGTTGCGGACCAGGTCGCGGATGCTCACCGCCCCCTGGCCATCGGCACCGCCGATACGGCTTTCCAGGCGCACCACGTGCGGGTGGTTGAGCGAGAGTTCGGCGGTGTCCTCGACGGTGATTACGCGCTCGTCGCCCGGTACGTAGCTGGCCAATGCGTTGAGCAGCGAGGTCTTGCCCGAACTGGTGCCGCCGGAGACCAGGATGTTGCAGCGGCCCAGCACCATCGCGTGCAGCAGCGCCTGCATCGGGCGGTCGAAGGTGCCCATGCGCAGCAGTTCGTCGGGAGTGAACGGATCCTTGCGGAACTTGCGGATGGACACCATCGGGCCATCCACCGCGAGCGGGGAGATGATCGCGTTGAGGCGGCCGCCGTTGGGCAGGCGCGCATCGACCATCGGGTTGGATTCGTCCAGCCGCCGCCCCAGCGGGGCGAGGATGCGGCGCAGGATGCGCAGCAGGTGGCTGTCATCGCTGAAGCGCTGGGTGGCGCGTACCAGGCGCCCGCCCTGGGAGACATGGATGTCCTTGTAGCCGTTGATCAGGATGTCTTCGATGCTCGGGTCATGCAGCAGGTCGTCGAGCGGACCGAAGCCGGTCAATTCCTTGACCAGTGCGCCGGCCACCACCTCCATCTCGGCCTCGTTGACCGGGATGCGCCACTCCTGCACGAAGATCGCGGTCTGGGTGTGCACGTAGCGCGCCACGGTGTCCGGGGCCCACGCATCGATGTCGATGCGCTCGTCCTCGATGCTGTTGAGCAGGTGCTCATGCGCGGCGACGAGCACTTTCTGGTACTCGTCGGACTGCGCGAACGGGGGCGGCGCCGTGTCCACCGGGGCGATGGCCTCGGCGCGCGCATGCAGGGGGGCGAACGGGGTCACTTTGTCTTCCATGG
>NZ_JBFULO010000116.1:0-10496 GCF_054049855.1 Stenotrophomonas sp. P5_B8
GGCCTCGTTGGTGCCCTGCTTGAGGTTGGCATCGGCCTTGGCTTCGATCACGCGGGCCTCGGCGATGCCGACCTTTTCGATGGCCAGTGCCGACGCTTCGCGCACCTGTGCCTCGGCCAGTCCGGGGGCGGCCTGTTCGGCGCGGGTACCATCGGCCAGCAGGCGCTTGGCTTCGGCCTGCTTGCCGGCCGCCTCGTGCTCGGCCTGGGCCAGCGTGGTGATTTCCACCGCGCGGTGCTTGGCCGCGGTCTCGCCGGCCTGCGCTTCCTTGACCTGGCGCACCAGCAGTTCCTGGGCCTTGCCTTCGGCTTCAAGGATCAGCACCTGCTTCTGGCGGTCGGCCTCGGAAACTTCACGCACTTCCTTGATGCGCTCTTCTTCCTGCGCCACGGTCTTGTCGATGGCGATGCGCTCGCGGGTGATGTTGGCCACGTCCATCTTGCCGGACTCGACCACCTTGTCGCGCTCCACGCCCTGCAGCTGCACTTCGCGCTGGGTGGTGACCTGCTCCAGCTGACGCGCGCGCTCGACCCGCTCGGATTCGATGGCCACCGCGCGCTGGCGGTTCTGCTCGGCCACTTCGACTTCACGCATGCGGTTCTGCTCGCGGATTTCGATCACTTCCTGCGCTTCGATGCGGGCCTGTTCGGACAGCTGGCGCTGTTCTTCCTGGACCTTGGCGGTCTCGGCTTCCTCGCGGGCGCGGATGGTATCGATCTCGCGCTTCTGCCGTGCTTCGGCCTCGGCCTGCTGGCGCTCCAGCGCCAGCAGCGCTTCGCGCGCCTCGACGTTCTTCTTGGTGATGGCCAGCTTTTCGTTCTGTTCGAGCTCGTTGGTCACCACGTTGTGGGTGGCGGTGAGTTCGGTGATCTTGCGGATGCCCTGGGCGTCGAGGATGTTGTTCTGGTCCAGCAGCAGCTTCGGGGTCTGCTCCAGGTAATCGATGGCCACGTCTTCCAGCGCGTAGCCGTTGAGGTCGTTGCCGATCACCGCGATGATCTCGTCGCGGAATTCCTGGCGCTTCTCGAACAGTTCGGTGAACTCGAATTTCTTGCCGACCGTCTTCAGCGCTTCGGAGAACTTGGCGTTGAACAGCTCATCGACCGCGTGCTTGTCCGAGGCGCGATCGGCGCCGATGGCCTTGGCCACGCGCAGCACGTCGGCCTGGGTTTCGTTGACGCGCAGGTAGAAGGCCACGGCGATGTCGGCGCGCATGTTGTCGCGGCAGATCAGGCCTTCCTTGCCACGGCGGTCGATCTGCAGGGTGATCAGGCTGATCCGCATCAGCTCGGCGCGGTACAACACCGGGATGATCAGCGCACCGGTGAAGTGCACCTTCGGCTGGGAACTCATGTCGTTGACGATCAGGGCCACGCCCTGGTCCACCTTGCGATAGAACGCCTTGAACAGCCCGGCGAGGCCAAGCAGGAGGACCAGCAGGATGCCGACCCCGATCACGAACGGGGCCAAGGTCGCAAAACTCATCGGTGGATCTCCTTATCGCCCGGGATCAGGCTGTCTTGGATGGAAAGCGCGGGGTGGTCGTTTTCACGCACCACCAGGTAATGGTTGTGTTCGGCCACGTAGTCCAGCAGCACCACGCGCTCGCCGCGCACCAGGGTGGCGCCCTCACGCGAACGCACCTGCAGGATGAGGCCGGCGCCGCCGTCATCGACGTTGGCGTAGCCGCTGCCGGCAGTGACCTGCGGCGAGGCAACCACGCCGACACGACCCAGCAGCGAGGCCTGCGCGACCGGGCGCAGGCGCAGCAGCAGGCGTCGGATCGGGCGCAGCACGATCACGCTGAGCGGCACGGCGGGAATCAGCGCAAGTACGGCGGTAACGCTGCCCGCCAGCCACCGCAACGGCGTCGGCAATGACTGCAGCAGGAACAGATGCACGAAATAGGTGGCGGTCCACCCGAAGAAGGCCAGCAGCGCGATCACCAGCATCACCGGCGCGCCGCCCAGGCCGAGCCGCGAAAACATGCCGGAGATACCGTGCAGGCCGTCATCGCCCAGGTGCAGGTCCATGCCGTCGTGGGCGATGGCGTCATCGACCATGCCGCACGCGGCCAGCAGCCAGTACAGCACGGCGAACGCCAGCACGATGCTGTAAGGCAGCGTGGGGAACGTCAACGCGACAGTGAGGAACTCGTTCATTCCATGTCTTCCTTGCGATGGCGGCCGACCTTTCCCCCGGCTGCCTCCTGTGGGCGCGCGCTCCGGCGTGCCCGTCTACGCGCCGTCCCAGCCGCGCCATGTCCTGTCGATGCTACGTGAAATTTGGCGGTGCGCCCATAGCAACGCCGCTACGCGTTGCGCAGCAGGGAAAAAGGGTGTCGGCAAAGGCCCCCGGGCCGACGACAGGTCGGCCGGTACGGCTCAATCAGCTTCGTGGCAGTCCGCGCGGCGGACTTCCTCGACGAACTTGCGCATCTTGTAGCCGTCCTTGATGCCCGGCTCGGACTCGATGCCGCTGGATACGTCCACGCCCCACGGCAGGGTCGCCACGATCGCGTCGAACACGTTGTCCGGGGTGATCCCGCCGGCGAGCAGGAACGGCCGGTGCAGGCCGGTGGGCAGGCGGGTCCAGTCGAAGGCCACGCCCGTACCGCCGCCGCCGCCGGGGGCGTGGCTGTCGAACAGGAAGCCGGCCGCGCTCGGGTAACGCAGTTGCAGCTGGCGCGCGTTGACCTCATCGCGGCCGCCCATCGCCACGGCCTTCAGGTAGGGCATGTTGAAGCTGCGGCAGAACGACTCGTCTTCCTCGCCATGGAACTGCAGCAGGGTCGGACGCACGGTACGCAGCACTTCGCGCACCTCTTCCTTGCTGTTGTCGCGGAACAAAGCCACCACATCGACCATCGGCGCGATCGCCTGCCGCATCGCCCGCGCCTCGGCCGGGGCGACCCGGCGCTTGCTCTCACGGGCGAAAATGAAGCCGACCGCGTCCACGCCCAGCTCCCCCGCCAGGCGGACATCGCCAGCGCGGGTCATGCCGCAGAACTTGATACGGGTGCGATAGAAAGAGCGGCTCATAAAGTGACCTCGGCGGGCAGTTGCCAGTTGTCGGGGTACAAGGGTCCAACGAACACCAATCCCTGCGGCGGTGCAGTCGGCCCGGCCACGGTGCGGTCCTGGCCAGCCAGCAGCTCGCCCATCCACGACACCGGTTTGTCCCCGGATCCGACCAGGATCAGTGAACCGACGATATTGCGCACCATGTGATGAAGGAATGCATTGGCCTGAACGCAGACCTCCACCACCTCGTCCTCGCGCCGGACGCTGATCGCCTGCAGCTCGCGGCGGGCATGCAGGGCCTCGCACTGGATGCTGCGGAAGGCGCTGAAGTCGTTTTCGCCCAGCAGCGCCTGCGCCGCCGCATGCATCCGCCCGGCGTCCAGCGGCCGTCGCTCCCAGCTCAGGGTCTGCCGGTGCAGCGCCGGGCGTACCTGGCGGTTGAGCAGGCGGTAGCGGTAGCGCCGGGCCCGCGCCGAGAAACGCGCGTGGAAATCCTCGGCCACCGGCACGCACCAGCGCACCGCGATCGAACGCGGCAGGCGGGTGGTGGTGCCCAGGGTCCATCCGCGTGGATCACGGGCGACGTCGGTGTCGAAGTGCACCACCTGGCATTGCCCATGCACGCCGGCATCGGTACGGCCGGCGCAGGTGACCTTGATCGGGGCGTCGGCCACCGAGGACAACGCCTCCTGCAGGCTGGCCTGCACGCTGGGACAACCGCTTTCGCCCAGCTGCTGCCAGCCCTTGTATTCACTGCCGTCGTACTCCACGCCCAGTGCGTAACGCATGCTCAACCTCTGTTGCATCGGGGACCGGCGCGGGAGCGACCGGTCGTAATCTCAGGCCGGGTCGCGTGCGGCCCACACCGCCAGCGGCCTCAACCGGTCGCGCTCACCCCAGCCGCGCCAGCAGCTCGCGCGCCTGCGCCTGGCTGTGCGGATCGGCTGCGGCGACCACGTCCTGCAGCAGAGTGCGCGCGGTTTCGGCATCGCCCAGGTCCAGGTAGGCGATCGCCAGTTCCAGGCGATCGCGACCGGCGGCCGGTACGCCGTGGCTGCTGTCGAGGTCGCTGCCGGTGCCGACGTCGAACGGTGCGAGGGCATCGTGAGCGGTGTCGGTGTCGGTCTCGGTGTCAGGGTGGGTGTCGACACGGGCGTCGGCGGCTGCGTTGCCTTCGTCGGGGAATTCGAACACGCCGCGGAACGCGGGCTGCGCGGCGGCCTCCAGCGCGTGCACCGGCGTCGGATCGACCGGACTATCGAGATCGGCGGCAGCGTAGCTGCGGGGGTCCGGGTCGGTGATGACGTCATCGACGACGGTGATATCGCGGTCCACGCCGTCCACCGTATCAACGGCGGCGGCGCGGTAACCCGGCTCAGGCTCGAGACTGAACACCGGCTCGCGGCGTCCACCATCAAGCACATACCCCGGCGGCGTTGCGTAGTCCTCGGTGACGTCCTCGACCGGATCGGCATCGTGCGGCTCCTGCTGCGCAGCCAGTTCGTCGACGTAATCGGTCGCGGGCACCGCCGCCGCCAAGGCGGTGGCATCCAGTCCGTCGCGACGCAACGGCGGCAAGGGTGACGGCTTGCGGCGACGGGCCACGGCCCAGCCGGCTACGACCAGCAACAGCACCGCCAACCCCAGCCAGTACCAGCCCGCACCGCCGGCCTCGCGCGCAGCCGGGGCCTGGCCCAGGCGCTGCTGGGCCGCGGCCAGGTCGCTGTCCTTCATCGCGATCAGCGACTGCTGCTGCTTCTCCAGTTTTTCGAGTTCGGCCACGCGGCCGCGCAGCTCCTGGATTTCGGCATCGCGGGTGGCGACATCTTCCTTGGCCTGACGCAGTTGTTCGTTGCCCAGCATGTCACCCTCACTACCGGCAGCGGTGCCGGTGGTTGTCCCTGCATTGTTGTCGGTGGCGGCGACCGCCGGGGCGATCTCCAGCCGTGCACCGCCGGCAGCGGCCGGCGCCGTGGCCGGGCCGGGGCTGGCGGCCACGCCGCTGCTGGCCGGCTGCGGGATCGCTGCACGCGACTGGCGCCATTGCGCGGCATGCTCGCGCACGATCGCCGCCGCTTCATTGGCGTCGATCGTCGCGGCGTTTCCACCGGCGGGGCTGCGCAGCACCGCGCCCTGCTTGAGCAGGTTCACGTTGCCACGGATGAAGGCATCGGGATTGGCGCGCAGCAGCGCAATCATCGCCTGGTTGCGGTTGATGCCCTGCCCGCGCGCCACGCTGCCGGCAATCTGCGACAGCGTCTGGCCGCGCTGCACGGTGATGCTGCCATCGGCGGCCACGCTTGCGGGCGCGGGTGCGGGTGCGGGTGCAGGGGCGCGCGGGGTGCTGTTGCGCGGCGGCACCGGCACGGCGCGCGATGGGGTGGGGGCGGCTGCAACCGGGGTGGCCGGCTCAGCCGTCGGCACCGGATCGGGCTCGCGCACGATGGCGTTGGACATCGCGCCGGCCGGGGCGACGATCTCCGGTTCGGCCACGGCCAACGCGCTGTTGGGCGCATCGACCAGGGCGGAGTATTCGCGGACCAGGCGGCCCTGGCCCCAATCGGCTTCGATCAGGAAGTTCAGCGAGGGCGTGGTGACCGGGGCCTGCGTGCTGACCCGCACCACCGCCCGCCCCTGCGCGTTCTGGGTGAGCTCGAACTGCAGCTCACTGACCAGCCCGGCCGGGCGTTCCAGCCCGACCCGCGCGAAGGTGACCGGCGAGGCCAGGGCCACGCGCAGGTTCTGCAGCTCGGCTGGATCGGCCGAAATCACCGGAATTTCGGCCAGCAACGGCTGGCCGGGTTTGGACAGCACCCGGATATCGCCCAGCCCCAGGGCCATGGCGGAGCTGCTGGCCAGGGCCAGCAGCAGCGTGGACACATACTTGAGCGGGCGCAATGCGCCCGGAGCCCGGTTGTTCATGGCGGCCAATATAACGGCTCCCCCCGTGATCGGCGATGGTTCAATTGCAGCGGCCGATGGCATCCCCATGCCATCGGCACTGCGCGATCAGCCTTCGGCGGCGACCAGTTCGGCCAACTGCACGGCGTTGAGGGCGGCGCCCTTGCGGATGTTGTCCGACACGATCCACAGGTTCAGGCCACGCGGGTGCGAGAGATCCTCGCGGATCCGGCCGACATACACCGCATCGTTGCCCGAGGCGTGGGTGACCGGGGTCGGGTAACCGCCGGCTTCGTGCTTGTCGACCACTTCCACGCCGGGCGAGCGCGACAGCAGTTCGCGCGCGGCCTCCGGGGTGACCTTGTCGCGGGTTTCGATGGTCACCGCTTCGGAGTGGCCGTAGAACACCGGCACGCGCACCGCGGTGGGGTTCACCAGGATGCTGTCATCGCCAAGGATCTTGCGGGTTTCCCAGACCAGCTTCATCTCTTCCTTGGTGAAGCCGTTGTCCAGGAAGTCGTCGATGTGCGGGATCAGGTTGAAGGCGATCTGCACCGGGAAGCGCTGCGGGTCGATCTGCTGGAAGCTGAGCAGCTGGCCGGTCTGCTTGCCGAGTTCTTCCAGCGCCGAACGCCCGCCACCGGACACCGACTGGTAGGTGGCCACGTTGATGCGCACGATGCCGTACTGGCGGTGCAGCGGGGCGAGCGCGACCAGCATCTGCATGGTCGAGCAGTTCGGGTTGGCGATGATCCCGCGCGGGCGGTGCTTCAGCGCATCGGGGTTCACTTCGGAGACCACCAGCGGCACGTCATCGTCGTAACGGAACGCCGAGGAGTTGTCGATCACCACCGCACCGGCGGCGGCGAACTTCGGGCCGAACTCCTTGGACACGCTGCCACCTGCGGAGAACAGCGCGATGTCCACGCCGGTCGGGTCGAAGTCGGCCAGGTCCTGGACCTTGATCTTGTCGCCCTGGAAGTCGATTTCGCCACCGGCCGAACGCGAGGACGCGAGCAGGCTCAGCGTGGCGATCGGGAAGTTGCGCTCGGCCAGGATGGCCAGCATGGTTTCGCCGACAGCACCGGTGGCACCGACGACGGCGACGTGGAAACGACGATCTGGATTGTTCATGAGAACCTCTTGTTGGGGTGCCGACCTGCGGTCGGCAGCTACCGTGCTTTGGGGATGTGTACCAACCAACGGTTGATACCTACCGGAATTTGAAAGGGGTGTGCCAACCGACGGTTGGTACCTGCCACGCGCTGGGTTCGGGGAACCTCGCCTGCTGGTCGCGGAGGTTCCCTATCGTTTTGCGTCGTCGATGTTTTTGGCGCCCACGGTCGCGCCGCCGGCAACGGCGGCTTTCACGGCGTCGGCGTTGATCGCGCTCGGCGGGTTGCCGGCATGCGGGCCGAGGCCCAGCGCGGCGGTCAGGTTGTCCACCGCCAGCTGCACCATCGCCCGGCGCGTGGCCCGGCTGGCACTGCCGATATGCGGGGTCAGCACGATGTTGTGCAGGGCCAGCAGTTCCGGGCGTACCGTGGGCTCGCCTTCGAACACGTCCAGCCCGGCCGCTGCCAGGCGACCGTTGGCCAGGGCATCGGCCAGCGCGAGCTCGTCGACGATGCCACCGCGGGCGATGTTGACCAGGGTAGCGCTCGGCTTCATTTTCGCCAGCGCGTCCGCATCGATGATGTGGTGCGAGGAGGCGTTGTAGGGCAGCACCAGTACCAGGTGGTCGACCTGGGTGAGCAGGGTCTCCAGGTCCACGTACTGCGCGCCAACCTCGGCCTCGGTGGCCTCGGGCAGCCGCGAGCGGTTGTGGTACAGCACGCGCATGCCGAAGCCGAGCGCACCGCGCCGGGCGATGCCCTGCCCGATCCGGCCCATGCCCAGGATGCCCAGCGTGCTGCCGTGGATGTCGGCGCCGAGCATGGTCTGGAACGACCACTGGCCCCACTGGCCCTCGCGCAGCCAGCGTTCGGACTCGGTGATGCGCCGGGCGGTGGCCATCAGCAGCGCGAAGCCGAGGTCGGCGGTGGTTTCGGTCAACACGTCCGGGGTATTGCTGGCGAGGATACCGGCGGCACTGAGCGCCTCGACATCCAGGTTGTTGTAGCCGACGCCGACGTTGGCGATCGCGCGCAGCTGCGGCGCATTGGCAATCTCGGCCGCGCCGATGCGTTCGTTGAGGGTGATCAGCGCGCCGTCCACGCCTGCCAGCCGCTCGGCCAGCTGCTGCGGCGTGTAGCGGGTGACCTCGGCGGCCATGTCCAGGTCGACATGCTGCCCGAGCTGTTCGACGACGTCATCGAACAGCGGCTGGCTGACCCAGACCCGGGGACGCCGATCAACCATCGATCGTGCCCGGAATGCGCGGGGTGATGTCGCCGACATCGCCACACTGGGCGCGGTGGCGCAGCGCCTGGTCCATCAGCACCAGCGCCATCATCGCCTCGGCGATGGGCGTGGCACGGATGCCGACGCAGGGATCGTGGCGACCGGTGGTGATCACCTCGACCGCGTTGCCGTCGGCGTCCACGGTCGCGCCGGGCAGGCGCAGGCTGGAGGTCGGCTTGAGCACGATCGAGGCGGTGACCTGCTGGCCGGTGGAGATGCCACCGAGGATGCCACCGGCATGGTTGCTGGCAAAGCCCTCGGGGGTGATCAGGTCGCGGTGTTCGGTGCCCCGCTGGGTGACGCTGGCAAAGCCGTCGCCGATCTCCACGCCCTTGACCGCGTTGATGCTCATCAGCGCGGCGGCCAGTTCGCCGTCGAGCTTGCCGTAGATCGGCTCGCCCCAGCCCGGCGGCACGCCATCGGCGACCACGTTGACGCGCGCGCCAACCGAATCACCGGACTTGCGCAGCGCATCCATGTAGCTCTCCAGCGCCGGCACCTGTTCGGCGGCCGGCCAGAAGAACGGGTTGTCTTCCACCGCCGACCAGTCGTGCCCGGTCGGGGTGATCTCGCCCAGCTGGGAAAGGTAGCCGCGCACGGTCACGCCGAAGCGCTGCTGCAGCCACTTCTTGGCAATGACGCCCGCAGCCACGCGCATGGTGRTTTCGCGCGCGGACGAGCGGCCGCCACCGCGCGGGTCGCGGATGCCGTACTTCTGCCAGTAGCTGTAGTCGGCGTGGCCCGGGCGGAACTGCTGGGCGATGTTGGTGTAGTCCTTGCTGCGCTGGTCGGTGTTGCGGATCAGCAGCGCGATCGGGGTGCCGGTGKTACGCCCTTCGTACACGCCGGACAGGATCTCGATATCGTCGGTCTCGCGTCGCGCCGAGGTGTGCCGGCTCTTGCCGGTGGCGCGGCGCTGCAGGTCGTGGGCGAATTCATCGGCAGTGATGTCCAGCCCCGGCGGGCAGCCATCGATCACGCAGCCGATCGCCGGACCGTGCGATTCGCCGAAGGTGGTGACGGTCAGCAGTCTGCCGAAGCTGTTGGAACTCACGGCCGCTGCGCTGCCAGTTCGGTGATGCGGGCGCTGTGGGCGATCAGTTCACGGCATTCGACGGCGAAGATGCCCATCTGGCCAACCTTGAATTCGACCCAGGCAAAATCGACTTCCGGCAGCAGCTTGATCAGGTGCTGCTCGGATTCGCCCACTTCGCAGATCAGCAGACCGTCTTCGCTGAGGTGCAGCGGGGCGTCGCGCAGGATCTTGAGCACCAGGTCCAGGCCATCATCACCCGCACGCAGGCCCATTTCCGGCTCGTAGGAGTATTCCTTCGGCAGGGCATCGGTTTCGTCATTGGTGACGTAGGGCGGGTTGGTGACGATGAGGTCGTAATGGCGGCCGGTGAGGCCGTTGAACAGGTCGGACTTGAGCAGGGTGACGTTGTGCGCCTGCAGGCGTTCCTTGTTCTCATGCGCCAGCGCCAGGGCGTCGTCGCTGAGGTCCACGCCGTCCACTTCCCAGTTGGGGTAGTAGTGGCCCATGGCGATGGCGATGCAGCCCGAGCCGGTGCACAGGTCGAGGGCGCGATGGACGTCGCGGCCGGYGAGCCACGGCTCGAAACCGGTTTCGATGAGTTCGGCGATGGGCGAGCGCGGCACGAGGGCGCGGCTGTCGCTCTTGAAGCTGAGGCCGGCGAACCAGGCTTCACCGGTGAGGTAGGCGGCCGGGAGGCGTTCGGTGATGCGGCGTTCGAACAGGGCCAGGACCTCGGCCTTCTCCGGGGTGGTCACGCGCGCGGCGCCGTAGGCCGGACCGAGGTCGTGCGGCAGGTGCAGGCTGTGCAGGACCAGTTGGGTGGCTTCGTCCAGGGCGTTGTCGTAGCTGTGCCCGAAGGTCAGCCCGGCGGCGTTGAAACGGCTGGTGCCGTAGCGGATCAGGTCGATGATCGTATGGAGTTCGGCGGCCGTTTCGGCAGTCATGGCAAGGCAACAGACAAAGTGGCCCCCGATTATAGGCGACCCCATGCCCCCCGGCATCCGTTGCAGTCGAAAGTGGTTGTGTTGGGGGTTGGGGCGTTGGAGGCCTGAAGCAGGGTCAAGGTCAACGTCCACGGCGGTGCCGCGTTGTCTGCTGGCCGGGTCGGGGGGGGGGGGGGGGGGGGGGGGGGG
>NZ_JBFULO010000117.1:0-10434 GCF_054049855.1 Stenotrophomonas sp. P5_B8
GTACGGGTGGGGTGGCGGGACCGTCATGCGCCATGGATGGCGCATGCGCGCCTACAGGGACGTACTTGCGGCGTGTCCCGCCACCCCACCCGTACCCGACCAAAACAGCGGCCCGGCACGCGAGATGCTTCAGAATTCAGCGGCCACCGTCATGAACACCTGGCGCGGCGCACTGGCGTGGATCGCGTAGCGGGTGCCGTTCGGATCGGTCGGGGCGAACGAACTGAGCTGGCCGGCGTAGCGCTTGTTGGTCAGGTTGGTCGCGTTGAGCGACACCTTGATGTCGCGCAGGCCCAGCCCCGGACCGAATGAATACCCCGCACCCGCATCGACCGTCGTCACCCCGGCCACCGACTGGTCGTTGGTGTAGGTGTAGTAACGTTTGCCCGTGTATTTGGCGCGCAGGCTGGCGAAGAACCCGTCGCGGTTCCAGCTGATCTCGCTGGAGGCCATCCGCTGCGGCGTATCCACCGTGATCTTGCCGGCCACCGGCACGATCGCACCGCCGGAGGTGTAGTCATCCTCGTAGGTGGACTTGTTCCAGGACAGCGCGTTGTACCACTGCAGGCCCTCGACCGGCTTGAGGATGAAGGTCAACTCCGCGCCCTGGCTCTTCACCGAGCCTACGTTGATGAAGCGGGTGATGCACTCCGGACGCGTGCCCACCTCGATGCTCGTGCAGGGATTGAGCGACAGCAGGCGGTTGTCGAACATCACATGGTAGGCCGCGATCGAGGCCTGGTACTTCTCGCCGAAGGTCCGGAAACCGGCTTCCAGCGTCTTCGACTTCTCCGGCTCCAGCCCCGCACTGGCGGCGAACGATTCCGGGGATACCTGCAACGGGCCACCGCTGCCGCCACCGACGAAGGCGGCGATGTTCTCCGAGTAAGAGGCAAACAGCTCCTGGTTCTGGCTGAGCTTGAAACCGATGCCCGCCTGCGGCAGCACCGCCTCCTTCGCGGTCAGMGTCCCGGAGGCGTAGCTGGCCTCGGTGCCCGGCCTGGCGTTGGCGGTCATGCGCGTGTTCGGGCTCTTGATGCCCACATCGACAGTGAGGCGGTCATCGAGGAAACGCATGCGGTCCTGCACGTAGAACTGGCGCGTGCGGATGTCGAAGTCCTGGTCGAACAGGCGACGGTCGGGGTGGTTGAGGTAGCCGTCATCCAGGAACGGGCCGGTGATGTAGTAGAAATTGCGCTCGACGTTGTGGTCGTTGCGCTCGTACCACAGCCCCGCTTCCAGCGCGTGGATGCCCCACTGCCAGCTCAGCGCCGCGGTGATGCCCTGGCGGTTGATGGTGTAGTTGGTGCTGCGGATGGAGATCGGCAGCGCCTGCGCGGTACCCGGGTTGGACGGCTGGCCTGGCGCCCACCAGTGGCCTTGGCCGCGGTTCTCATGGTGGTAGGCCAGCAGCTTCAGGCGCGAGGTCTCGCCCAGCGCCAGATCGGCATCCAGCGAGTACAGATTGTCGTCGCGCAGCGCGCGGCTCTGGTAGTACGCATCGTCGATGCTGTTGACGCCACCGCTGAAGGCGCACTTTTGTGCGTTGTAGGTGCCCGGCGCGCAGTAGGCCGCGGCCACCGCGCGATCCCAGTCCGGGGCGTAGATGTTCCAGTCGTAGCCCAGCCCGCGCGCCAGCATGCTCTTGGACAGGTAGGCATAGTTGGCCTGGCTCACGCGCGAGGTCGCGGCAAACGCGCCGAAGCGGTTGTCGCCCACGTTCCATACCGCCTTGGCGTTGAACTGGCGGGTGGTCTGGTTCTGGTTCGGCTCGGCCCACATATCCGCCTCCTGGTGCACGCCTGAGACGTAGGCCGAGAAGCCGTTGATGTCGCCGGTGTCCACGCGCAGGTAACCGCGACGCTGGTTGTCATCGCCGACGGTGACGCTGGCACGACCGCCAAATTCGGTGGACGGGTCCTGCGAGAAATACTGGACAGTGCCGCCCAGGTTGCTGGTGGAGGCCACGCCCAGCGAACCGATGCCCTGCGACAGTTCGGCACCGGCCAGGTTTTCTGCGATCAGCGCGCGGGCGATGCTCAGGCCGTTGTAGTTGCCGTAGCTGTTGTCGCCCAGCGGAATGCCATCGAGCGTGTAGCCCAGGCGGCTCTTGTCGAAGCCGCGCAGGGTGATGCTCTGCGATTCTTCGTTGGCCCCGAACGCATCGTTGGACTGCACCGACACGCCGGGCAGGCGGTCGAGGATCTTCTGGCCGCTGGTGCCCGGCGGCAGCACCTGCTTGTCCACCGCCGTGATGCGCTGGACCTGGCGGGTTTCACCCTGGCCGATCACCGACACGGTGTCCAGGGTCTGCGCGCTGAGCGCGGCGCTCGCATCGGTGGTTGCACCGGTGGTGGCGGCTACATCGGCGGCGTGGGCGTTGGCGGCGCACAGCGCGATCGCAACCGCGATCGTCAGGGGTCGGGTAAGCATGGTCGTCCGTTGCATGTGGGGTGGTGACCTGCGCACTGCAGGTGCATGACCATCATGCGAGCGGAAGATGAAAGCATTCTTACGTTATGGCGCGCTCCAGATGAAACGCGACCCGTCGCGCGACGCAGCGTGCCCGGATGCAACGCATCATTCGGCGACCAGCTGGTCCATGCGGATGCGGTTGGCGAACAGCGAGAACGCCAGCATGCCGGCCAGCCCGTTGGCGCGGCTGACCCAGTGTGGCAACCAGCGGGGCGGGCGCAGGATGCCTTCTTCGAACAGCGGTGCGAAGGCGATCGCATCGGTCAGCGACATCTTGCCGGCGAACAACCAGCGGCACACCTGCAGGCGGTCTTCGGCAAGCATGTGGCGGAAGAAGGTATGTACAGACACCAGCCCGCGCAGGTACACGGTGTCCTTGGTGAATGCAGCGCCGCCGGTCGGTGGCACGCCGCGGAAGACGCGCTGGGCAGAGGCGAAGCTCTCCTCGTTGTTCTGCCCTTCGGCGCAGAAGTAGCGGAATACCTGGATGAAATCGGCGCCCTCGCGCGCCATCGCGATCGCTTCGGTCCGCAGGCTGATGCGCTTGAGGCGCTCGATGTCGATGCTGCCGGTGATCTGCTCGGCGAAGGTGGCCAGGCCCTCCTGGGTGGCGGTCACACGCGGGGAGGACAACGCCAGGCTGGGCAGGTGCGGCTGCTCGCGTCCATTGAGTGCGGTCAGCGAATGCACCAGTGCTTCGTGGTGGAACAGCTGGGCACGGTCGTACGCACTGAAGCGGGCGCTGGTGCGCAGGCGGATGCGGGTGGGGCCGGCGGCCGCCTTGGAGATCAGGTCCGGGTCGAGCTGGACGCTGATGATGCGCGATTCAAAGAACGCATCGAGGTCGCTCTGCAACTGCAGTTGCAAGGCGGTAGCCGAGACCGGCACCTGTTCTTCGGGCGCGAGCAGTTCGTGGTCCAGTTCCTGCGCGATCTGGATGAAGTGACGGGCCGCATCGCGGGTGCTGGGGCCGTTGCCAGGCAGCGGGTGCTCGGGCGCGCCGAACAGTTCGACCGAATAGCGGTCGACCTCGGTCGTGCCCAGCGATTCGAGCAGACCGGCGGCCAGGTCCCAGCTGTGCGCCGAGCGCTGCACGTACAGGCCGATGGGATGGTCCGGATCGCATTGGGCGCTGATGGCGGCGAGCGCGCGGCGGGTGTCGCCGAAGTCKAGCCGGGGATAGGCCACCTGCGGCAGCACCGGCTGGCCGCGGGCGACACTGGCCAGGAACGGGGCCTGCAGGGCAGCGGGCCAGCTCGTCAGGCCCAGCAGCTTGATGCCACCCACTGCCTCCACCAGCTGCGCATCGAGCGCGGTGTGGTGGGCCACCTCACGATCCACGGTCATTGGTGTGTCCATGGGGCGGACAATAGCAGCCACGCGGGGAGTTGGTGCAGCCACCCATGGGGTGGCTCTACCCGGCTATCGGCGGCCGCCCTTGCCGCCCGGGCGCCATTGCGCGCCCTTGCCCACGTGCTTGCGCTCGATCGCCTGCTGGGCCTGGCGCACGGCCAGCTTGGCCGCGGCGGCGGCCACTTCTTCCTTCAGCTTGAAGTAGTTCAACAACCGCTCTTCATCCAGCGTGCCGTCATCGATGGCCGCACGGATCGCACAGCCCGGCTCGCGCTGGTGTGCGCAGTCGCGGAACCGGCATTGCGCCGACAGCGCTTCCACGTCGGAAAAGCCGCCTTCGCTCAGGGCTTCCTCACCGGTCGGCTTGAGTTCGCGCATGCCCGGGGTGTCGATCAGGCAGGCACCGGCCGGCAGCGGGATCAGCGCGCGGTGCGTGGTGGTGTGGCGGCCGCGCGAATCGTTGCTGCGCACGTCGGCGGTCTTCATCCGCTCCTCGCCCAGCAGCGTGTTGGTCAGGGTGGACTTGCCGGCACCCGACGAGCCCACCAGCACCACGGTCCGGCCCGCGCCCAGCCACGGCAGCAGGGCCGACGCGCTGGCCGGGTCCTTGCCGTTGACCGCCAGCAGCGGGATGTCCTGCGCGGCCAGTTCTTCCAGCACGTCCAGGGCATCCTGGCTGTACTCGGTCTGGTCGGCCTTGGTCAGCACCACCACCGGCTGCGCGCCGCCACCGCCGACCAGCAGCAGGTAGCGCTCGATGCGGCGCGGGTTGAAGTCGGCATCCAGGCCGCAGACGATGAACACGGTATCGATGTTGGCCGCGATCACCTGCTGGTGGTAATGCTCGCCGGCCGCGCCGCGCTTGATCGCGGTACGCCGCGGCAGCAGCGCCACGATCTTGATGCCCTCCATCAGCACCCAGTCGCCCACGGCCGCGCGTTCGTGGCTGGGAAAGCGCGGGCGCTGCCATTCCGGCGGGGATTCGGTCTTGATTGCCGCATCGGGCATGTCCGAGACGATGTAGCCGGTGCGATGCTGCTCGATCACACGACCCGGGCGCGCCTGCGGGAACTGCTCGAACAAGGCCTGCCAGGCCGGGAGTTCGGGGCCGCCCGGCCAGGGCCAGCCAATGGTCTGCAGGGCAAGATAATCAGTGGGTTCGCTCATCGTGCCCATTCTAGAGGGTGTGGCGACCGGGCGTCGCCGCAGTGCTCGGCCAGTAGCGAAGGCCCAGTCCCGCCCGCGTCTGCGCAACTGCTTGGCAGTGCTCGGAATTTGGCCCGAAAGCCTTGCCCTGCAACGCAACATTTCCGCTACCATGCCATTTCCATGCCCGACGATGACGGCCCGTTCATGTCCACGCCCCCGCTGAAGCCGCTTGCCACCCGCGAGCGCCTGTCCGAAGTCCGCTACGAGATCCGGGGCGAACTGGCGCGACGAGCGCGGGAGCTGGAGGCGCAGGGCCGCAAGCTGATCAAGCTGAACATCGGCAACCCGGGCAACTTCGGGTTCCGCGCGCCGGAGCACCTGCAGCGCGCGATCGCCGATGACATGGGCCGCACCGATCCCTATACCCACCAGCAGGGCCTGCCCGAGGCCCGCGAAGCGATTGCCGCCGCCTACGCCCGGCGCGGTGCCCCCGACGCGCATCCTGACCGGGTGTTTATCGGCAACGGCGTCAGCGAGCTGATCGACCTGTCGCTGCGCGCCCTGCTCAACCCCGGCGATGAAGTGCTGGTGCCCTCTCCCGACTATCCGCTGTGGTCGGCGGCGACCATCCTCAACGACGGCCGGCCGGTGTATTACCGCTGCGCACCGGAGAACGGCTTCCAGCCGGACCCGGTCGAAATCGAAACACTGGTGTCCTCGCGCACCCGCGCCATCGTGCTGATCAACCCGAACAACCCCAGCGGCGCCAGCTACTCGCGCGAACTGCTGGAGAAGATCGTGGCGATCGCGGTCAAGCACAACCTGCTGCTGATGGTCGATGAGATCTACGACCAGATCCTCTACGACGGTGCCGCGTTCCATGCGGTGGCGCCACTGGCCGGCGAACACCCGTGCATCACCTTCAGCGGGCTGAGCAAGGTGCATCGCGCCTGCGGCTGGCGGGTGGGCTGGGCGATGCTGTCCGGCGCGGCCGAGCGGCTGGGCGAATTCCGCGCGGCGATGGACCTGCTCAGCGCACTGCGGCTGTGCGCCAACGTGCCCGGCCAGTACGCCATCGATGCCGCGGTCAACGGCCCGGACACCATCTCCCCGCTGTGCGCCCCCGGTGGCCGCCTGTATGAAACCCGGCGCGCGGTGATCGAGGCCTGCAACGCCAGCGAGCACCTGTCGCTGGTTGCCCCGGCCGGCGCGCTGTACGCGTTCCCGGCGGTGGTCGGCCCGGCCGCGCGCAGCTTCGACGACCATGATTTCGCCTTGGAACTGATGAACGAGGAAGGCGTGCTGGTCGTGCCGGGCTCCAGCTTCAACGTGCCCTACCGCCACCATTTCCGCGTGACCCTGCTGCCCGAGCCGGACGTCATGCGCGATGTCTTCGCGCGCATCGACCGTGCGCTGGCCCGCCGTGCAGAAGCCAACACCAAGGTGGTGCCGTTGAAGCCACGCAGCGCGGTGGCCTGAGGTGGCGCTGTCCTACCTGGCACTGGGCGATTCGTACACCATCGGCGAAGGCGTGCAGCCGTCAGGGCGCTGGCCCTCGCAGCTGGCCGCCGGCCTGCGCGACATCGGCATCGCGGTGGAAGACCCGCAGATCATCGCCACCACCGGCTGGACCACCGACGAACTCGATGCGGGCATCGACGCCGCGGCCCCGCAGGGACCCTTCGACCTGGTCAGCCTGCTGATCGGGGTGAATGACCAGTACCGCGGGCGCAGCGTGGACGACTACCGGCCCCGTTTCACCGCCCTGCTGCAACGCGCGCTCGGCTTTGCCGGCGGTCGCGCGTCGCGCGTGCTGGTGCTGTCCATTCCCGATTGGGGAGTGACCGCGTACGGGATCGCGTCCGGCCGCGACCGGGCCCAGATCGGGCATGCACTGGACGCCTACAACGCGGCGGCCGCCGCGATCTGCGCCGCGCACGACGTCGCCTTCATCGACATCACCGAGGTCAGCCGCGAGCTGGGCGGGGAAGCGCCGATGCTGGTCGAAGACGGGCTGCATCCGTCGGCGACGATGTACACGCTGTGGAACCAGCGCGTCTTCCCGGTCGCACGGGTGCAACTGGCCGACGAGGTGGCGCGCTGAGCACGGACGCGCTGCCACTGGCCAAGGAACAGGCCCGCCGCATCGCCGCAGCCTTCATGCCGGCCCGGCGCTTCGGCAACCGACGCGATTATTACTACAGCCGCGGCAAGCTCGGCAGCGATCCGCTGTATCCGGGCGTGCTGGCCGCGCTGGTACCGGCGCAGGGCGGGCTGCTGGACATCGGCTGCGGGCTGGGCCTGCTGGCCCACGTGCTGCGCCAGGCCGGTCAGCAGCAGCCGTACCTGGGCGTGGACATCGACGCGGACAAGATCGCGCGTGCGCAGCGTGCCGGTGCACAGGCGGCGCTGACCGATGCGCGTTTCGACTGCCTGGACGCCAGCGCCACCCTGCCCGACCACCACGGCAGCGTGACCCTGCTGGATGTGCTGCAGTACCTGCCGGCCGATGCGCAGGCGGGTCTGCTGCATGCTGCCGCCACGCGCGTGGCCCCGGGCGGGCGGCTGGTGATCCGCACCACCCTGGCCGACAACAGCGGCCGCGACCGCGCCACCCGCATCACCGACATGCTGGCCCACCTGGTGGGCTGGATGGGCACGCGACCGCGGCATTATCCCGATGCCGCCAGCGTGCGCGCGCCGCTGGAAGCGGCCGGCCTGCGCCTGCAGATGACCCCGTTGTATGGCAACACGCCGTTCAACAACTGGCTGGTCTGCGCTGAGCGGCCGATCCGGGGCTGACAGTCGCGCCCTGCGCGCTGCACGCGCATACTCGCGCCCCGATACCGGCATGGAGCCCGCATGACCCCGCCCTCATCCCGCCATTCCGCCCTGGGCATCGCCGCACTGGTGATCAGCCTGTGCGGGCTGGTGATGTTCGCGATCAGCGCGCACGTCGCCCACACCCCCGCGCATGCCGAGATGCGCGAGCTGCCGGTGCTGCTGCTGGTGGTGCTGTGCATCAGCATCGGCTTGGCGGTCTTGGCCACGCTGATGGGGATCGGCAGCCTGCTGCAGCATCGCCGACGCCGGGTTACCGGCGTACTGGCGCTGGGCCTGGCGGTCACCCTGCTGCTGGCGCAGCTGTCGCTGGGCAGCTGGATGCGCCAGCAGTGGCAGCACTCGCACCCGCTGGCCGGCAGTCCCGGCAGCCTGACCCAACGGGCCTGAGCCCGCCTCGACACGTTCCTGATCAGGAGTTCCCATGCAACACCGTCATTCCGGTCTCGGCATCGCCTCGTTCATCCTGTCGCTGGGCGGCGGGGGGCTGTTGTTCCTGCTGATCGTGGTGGCCGGCTACGCCGAGATGAGCACGCCCGGCGGGCTGGATGAAAGCGCGCCGACCACGATGCTGCTCGGGCTGGGCATCCTTGGCGCGGGCGTGCTGGAGGTCGTGGCGGTAGCGCTGGGTATCGCCGGGCTGCTGCAACGCGACCGGCGCACGCTGTTCGCCATCCTGGGGCTGGTATGCGCCGTGGGCACCCTGCTGGGTACCGGCGGGCTGATGGTGCTGGGTGCGATCGGCTGAGTGCAGCGCCGACCGTTACGCCGCGTCCGGCAACGCCGCCGTCAATCCACGATCCTGCAAGGCCTGCAGCACCGACTCGATGATGACCAGGTTGTGCCCGTGCGCGGCGCCTTCGTGCAGGAGCACGATCGCCCCGGGGCCGAGCTGGYCGACGATGCGCTCCACCACCGCCTGCGGCTGGCAGTCCACGCCGTCGTAACCGCGCGCACTCCAGCCCACACGGGTCAGCTGCCACTGCTGCAGCGCGGGAGCCACGAACGGGTTGGTCATGCCCACCACCGAGCGGTACCAGCGCGGCGGCTGTCCGGCGATGGCGGTCAGCGTCTGCTGGCACTGGCCGATCTCAGCGGCCATCGCCGCCCGCCCCAGCCGCCAGAACCGTGTCTGCGGGTGGCGATGGCTGTGGTTGCCCAGGGTGTGCCCGCGGGCAAGCATCTGCCGCACCAGCTCGGGCTGGGCCAGGGCCCGCTCGCCGACCAGGAAGAAGGTCGCCTTGGCCTGGTAGCGGTCGAGCAGGTCCAGCACGGCCGGGGTTTCGGCCGAGGGGCCATCGTCGATCGTCAGCCACACCCGCGGCGCCCGGCCCGGCAAGCGGCTGAGCACCGGCGCGTAAAAACGGCTGTTGGGCAGGAACACCGGCACCAGGAACAGCGCGTGCGAGGCCACCATCAGCGCCAGCCCGACCGCCCAGCCCAGCTGGACCCACGCCAGGACCACCAGCACCTGCGACAGCAGCAGCCACGGCAGCCAGCGCCAGGGGCGCAGGGGAATGCGATGCAACGTTTCCGGTACGGTCATGCCCCATGATGCCATGCCGCGTAGAATGTCCGGTTCCAAATGCCGGACCCGACTGCCATGTCCCTTGATCCCGCCCTGCGCTCGCGCATCGAATCCATCCTCAACGCCAACCGCGTCGTGCTGTTCATGAAGGGCCAGCCGAGCATGCCGCAGTGCGGTTTCTCGGCCAAGGCGGTCGGGGCGCTGCAGGACCTGGGCGTGGCGTTCGACCACGTCAACGTGCTGGCCGACGCCGAGATCCGCGAAGGCATCAAGGCCTACGGCGACTGGCCGACCATCCCGCAGCTGTACATCGACGGCGAACTGGTCGGCGGCAGCGACATCATTCTGCAGATGGCCGGCAGCGGGGAGCTGAGCAGCGTGCTCGGCCTGGCCGCCCCGGACCGCACCCCGCCGTCGATCACCGTGACCCCGGCTGCGGTGGAAATGCTGCGCGGTGCGCTGGCCGATTCACCCGGTGCCTCGCTGCAGCTGGGCATCGATGCGCGCTTCCAGCCGAACTTCCAGCTGGCTCCGCACGATGACAACGCGATCGCCGCCGAGTCCAACGGCCTGCGCGTGCAGTTCGATCTGGCCAGCGCGCGTCGCGCCGACGGCATCACCATCGACTGGGTGGACGATATCCGTGGCAAGGGCCTGGCGATCGATAACCCGAACGCGCCCAAGGCGGTGCAGGAGCTGGCGGTGCGCGACGCGGACGACCAGCTGCGTGCCGGCAGCCTGATCGTGGTGGACGTGCGCCCGGCCGACGAGCGCGCCATCGCCGCGATCAACGCCCCGTTCGAGACCTTCGACGGCGACAACCGCGCGCGCCTGGAAGCGCTGCCCAAGGACACCGCGCTGGCTTTCCTGTGCCACCACGGTGGCCGCAGCGCCCAGGCCGCCGAGCAGTTCCGCGCCCTGGGTTTCAGCAAGGTCCACAACATCACCGGCGGCATCGACGCCTGGTCGAACGAGGTGGACAACAGCGTGCCGAAGTACTGATCGTCGGTTGCGATGTGTTGAAAAAAAACGCCGGCATTGCCGGCGTTTTTTTTGTTCTTTCAACAGCCAGGCACGTTGTCTGGCGA
>NZ_JBFULO010000118.1:0-10428 GCF_054049855.1 Stenotrophomonas sp. P5_B8
GGGTGGATGCCGCCTCGCCCGTGGTCGGCAAGGAGGCCGTCGCCGCACCGGAAATCCCTTCCCAATCGCCGGCGACGGAAAACCCGCTGATCGAGGCCGACGCCAACACCGGCATGCCGGATCTGGACGACCTCGAGCGCGCGCGCGCCAACGCTGGCTGCGAGGTATCCAACGACATCGGCGATGTGGACGACATCCGCATCTACTGCGCGATGCCCGCCGATGTCCGCGCGTTTCTTGAGCGCGAAAACACCTGCCAGCATTTCGCGGGCGAAGAAGCCTACGACCAAGAACGTCGCGTCGAGCTTGAGGCCGCCGACAAACGCTACTGCCAGGGCCGCGAACGGATCTTCGCCGATCTGTACGAACGTCACCATGCGGATTGCGCCCTGCGCGAGGCGTTGATCGGCGTGGGCAACCGCTACGACCTGTTCACCGACGTCGCGCCGGATCACTGCCGCCCGCAGGACGTGCGCTGACCCGCCCAGCGGTTACGGCTTGGCCGCCAGCGCAGGCGCGCCGGCGAAATCCCCACAGCCGTGGTACTGCCGCGCGCCCACGGTCAGCATCGCCGTGGTCCCGAACGTCTGCCCGCTCATGTCGTCCTGGCAGACCGTGCGCTGGAAGGTCAGCTTGATATCGGTGCCATCGGCGGCCTTGCCAGACCAGCCATCCTTCCCTTGGGTCGGGGTGGGGATCTCGAAGGTGCGCTGCCCGTAGTCGGTTTCCACGCGCAGGCTTGGCGTTGCGCCCGCGGGGACTTCGGCTACCCAGCCGGGCTCGTTGCCGGTCGCGCGGAAGCCCGCATGGGCCGTGCTTCCAGCGGCGGGCGCGGGCGCTGCCGCGCCTTCTTCGCCCGAGCCGGTGCAGATGCGATCGGCCTCACCCTTCAGGCTGAGCGCGCCTTCGGTGGTGCCCTTGGTCCAGAACGTGTTGCCCTGCCCGTCGCCGTATTTGGCACCGGAGGCGGCGACCTCCGAAGACATCGCATAGGTCCGCTCGCCCACCACCACCGTGGCCGAATCCTGGCCGCGATAGGTCGCGTGTACGGCCACATCGCCGCACTGGAAAGCATAGCTGCGCTCATCGGTGGTCGCGGCGGCCGGCGGTGGCGGTGCTTCGCTTGCAGCGCCTGCCGACGCGGCGCCGTCGCCCTGCTGCGCGGGCTGGCAGGCGCTCAGTCCGGCCGCGATGGCCAGGCTCAAAAGCCATGGGGATGCACGCATGTTGGACTCCTTGCGGTTGTTGCGATCAGCCAACCATCCTAGCCCGCAGGCTGCAGCGGGAGGTGAAGCAGCCCTGACTCCACGGGCTGCGGCATCGGTTCAGACCGCGCGCGGCGGCAGCAGTGCGATCGACAGCAGGTGCACGCCGGCCGCGTTCGATGCACTGGCCCACACCCGCAGCAGGCGCAGCGCGCGCGCGTGTTCGCCGGCCGCGTCGGCATACCGCAGCCGCACGTCACTGGATACCAGGGTCAGCTGCCCGCACACCAGTGACTCCACTGCGGCCTGCTCGAGCGCGGTGATCCGCAGCTGCCCGGTTGACCACCCCGTGAGGCAGGGATGGGCGCCCAGCCACTGCCCTGCCCCGTCACTGAAGAACAACGAGGGCGACAGCCAGGCCTGCAGTGCGTCCACGTCATGCGCCAACAGCAGCTGCAGCACCTGTGCCTCGGCCGTGGCGATGGTGGTATCAATCACGGTGGTACTCATCTCATTCCTCCCGGCCTTGCCGCCATGGCCAGCGCCAGCGGCGTGCGCCCTGCACCAGTACGTAGAACAGCGGCACGAAGAACACCGCCAGCAYGGTGGCGGTCAGCATCCCGCCGAATACCCCGGTGCCGATCGCATGCTGGGTTTCAGCCGACGCGCCGGTGGCCAGCATCAACGGCACCACGCCCAGCGCGAACGCCAGCGACGTCATCAGGATCGGGCGCAGCCGCAGCCGTGCCGCCTCGATCGCCGCGTCAACCAGGCCATGCCCCTGCAACTGCAGCTGGCGCGCAAACTCCACGATCAGGATCGCGTTCTTGGCCGACAGCCCGATCACGGTGATCATTCCGACCTTGAAGAACACATCGTTGGGCAACCCGCGCAACAGCACGGCCGCCACCGCGCCCAGCAGGCCCAGCGGCACCACCAGCAGCACTGCCGCCGGGATCGACCAGCTTTCATACAGCGCGGCCAGCACCAGGAACACCACCAGCATCGACAGCAGCATCAGCCACGGCGCCTGCGCACCGGAGGCGCGCTCCTGCAGCGACTGCCCGGTCCAGGCCAGTGCGAAGCCGGCCGGCAACTGCCGCGCCAGCCGCTCCATCTCGGCCATGGCCTGGCCGCTGGACGCGCCCGCTGCCGCATTGCCGGACAGGCTCAGCGACGGGAAGCCCTGGTAGCGTTCCAGCTGCAAGGGCGTCTGCGACCACACCGGGGTGACCAGCTCGGCCAACGCCACCATGCCGCTATTGGCATTGCGCACATGCAGCTTGAGCACGTCATCCACCTGCATGCGGTGCGGTGCGTCTGCCTGCACGATCACCTGTTGCAGGCGGCCCGCATTGGGGAAATCGTTGACGTACTGCGAGCCCATCGCCGCCGACAGCGTGTCACTGATCGCACTGAAGCCCACGCCCATGGCCTGCGCCTTGTGTCGGTCGATCTCCAACCGCACGGTGCTGCCCGCTGGCAGGCCTTCGGCATGCACGTCGCGCAGCAGCGGGCTTGCGGCGGCCAGCGCCAGCAGCTGCTGTTGTGCCGCCTGAAGCTGCGCCGGGCCCTGGCCGCTACGGGCCTGCAGGCGCAGGTCGAACCCGGACGAGGTGCCCAGGCTGTCGATGGCCGGCGGCGTCACCACGATCACCTGGCCTTCCGGCGCGGCGGCCATGGCCTGCTGCGCGCGTTCCACCTCGTCGGCCACGGTGGCACCGGCGCGCGCGTCCCACTCGTTGAGCATGGTGTAGGCCATCGCCGCGTTCGGCCCGGACCCCGCGAAGCTGTAGCCCATGATCGCCTGGTTGGAGGCGATGCCCGGGCGTGCGGCGATGTGCGTCTCGTAGCGTTGCATCACCTCCAGGGTGCGCTCGGCGGTGGCATCGGCCGGCAGCTGGATGGAGGTCATGAAGTAGCCCTGGTCCTCTTCGGGCAGGAACGCGCCGGGCAGCAGGTGCAGACCCATCCCCAAGGCCACCACGAGGGCGGCGAACACGGCCATGCTGCGCCCACCGCGCTGCAGGATGCGCACCACCTGCCCCTGGTAGCCGTCGGTCATGCGCGCCATGCCGCGATTGAACGCACCGAAGAAGCCGCCTCGCCCGTGGTGGCCGCGCGTGCTCGGCTTGAGCAGCGTGGCACACAGCGCGGGGGTAAGGGTCAGCGCGAGCAGCGCCGAGAACAGGATCGATACCGCCATGGCCAGGCTGAACTGCCGGTAGATCGCGCCCACCGAACCGTCGGCAAGCGCCATCGGAATGAACACGGCGGTGAGCACCAGGGTGATGCCAATCACCGCACCGGTGAGCTCCTTCATCGCCTTGGCGGTGGCCTCGCGGGGTGGCAGGCCTTCTTCGGCCATGATCCGCTCAACGCCTTCCACCACCACGATGGCATCGTCGACGATGATGCCAATCGCCAGCACCATGCCGAACATGGTCAGCACGTTGATCGAAAAGCCCGCCGCCAGCATGACCGCGAAGGTGCCCAGCAGCGCGATCGGCGCCACGATGGCCGGGATGAGTGTGTAGCGGATGTTCTGCAGGAACAGGTACATCACCGCAAACACCAGCACCATCGCCTCGACAAGGGTGATCAGCACTTTCTGGATCGAGATCGCCACGAATGGCGCGGTGTCGAACGGCACCGTGGACTCCATGCCCACCGGCAGGGTTGGCGCGAGTTCGGCCATGCGCGCGCGTACCGCGCCGGCCACCTTCACTGCGTTGGCGCCGGGCGACAACTGGATGGCCGCCGCGGTTGCCGGCGCGCCGTTTTCGCGTGTGGACCACGCATAGTTTTCCGCGCCCATCTCGACCCGGGCAACATCACCGATGACCACCCGGGAGCCATCCGGATTGGCGCGCAGCACGATGGCCGCGAACGCCTCCGGCGTACTCAGCTGGCCCTCCACGGTGAGGGGAATGGTGACCCGCTGGCCCGGCAGCGCCGGCGAATCGCCGACCCGGCCGGGGGCGATCTGCGCATTCTGTTCGCTGATCGCGGTGGTCAGGTCGCCCAGAGTGAGGCGGTAGGCCACCAGCTGGGCGGGGTCAACCCAGATCCGCATGGCGCGTTCGGCACCGAACAGCTGCACGCGACCCACGCCGTCGATGCGCCGCAGTTCTTCGACGATGTTGCGCGCCATGTAGTCGCTCAGAGCCACTTCGTCCAGGCGGCCATCGGTGGAGCGCAGCCCGACCAGCATCAGGAAGCCCGAATCGGCGGCCTCCACGCCAAGCCCGTTCTGGCGCACCGCCTGCGGCAGCCGCGATTCGATCGCCTTGATGCGGTTCTGTACGTCCACCTGGGCCAGCTCCGGATCGGTGCCCGGGCGGAAGGTAGCGGTAATGGAGGCCTCGCCCGAGGTGTCGGTGGACGAGGAGAAATACAGCAGGTGCTTGACCCCGGACAGCTCGCGCTCGATCAGCCCGACCACGGCATCGTTCATGGTCTGCGCCGACGCGCCGGGATAGCTGGCATAGATGCTGATGCTGGGCGGCGCGACGCTGGGATAGCGCTCGATCGCCAGGCGCGGAATGGCCAGCGCTCCGGCCAGCACCACGAAAATAGCCAGCACCCACGCAAACACCGGGCGCTCAATGAAAAACTGCGGCATGCAACTTCCTCTCGCCGGCGCACCGCCGCGAAAGCAGCCGGTGCAGTGGCATCGTCATCCACAAAAAAGGTTCTTCGTCGTACTGCGGGATTGCTCAAGCCACTGCGATGCAAGAGCAAGAGCTACTGTCCGCGCCTGCACCGGGCTGGGCAGGTGCGGGTGGGGTTACGGGACACGCTGCAAGTCCCGCTCCGCGGCCCGGCCCAGCCGCTGGCGGCTGGGCGTTCGGTCGCATGCGAGGCAATGCCTCGCAAGCAATGCGCCCTCACCCATGTAAGCTCCGTCGCCGCATCCATGCGGCTCAGGGTCCCGCCAMCCCACCCCCACCAGCCYCYGACACATTTCGGTGCGCACAGGAGAGCGAAGCGACCAGCGCGTCAGCGAGCTTTATCCCAAGCCTTTGCGCTCAGCCCGAAGCCCGCCCTGCTACAGCCGCGCAGCGACGCAAAGGACATACGGACGTTGCGTCGCTTGTTGCTCGCCCAAGGCCACCAGCCCACTGTSGAGGGTCGGGGTGGGTGGGTTCACGGGACCCTGAGCGCCATGGATGGCGCGACGGACGGAGCCTCCACGGGTGAGGGCGCATTGCTTGCGAGGCAYTGCCTCGCATGCGTCCGAACGCACAGCCGCCGGCGGCTGGGCCGGACCGCGGAGCGGGACTTGCGGCGTGTCCCGTGAACCTACCCGCCCCGGCCCAGCCACAGAGCAGGTTCTGAAGGCAGCTCTGGCCTTTCAGCTTTCGCTTTTCGCCTTCACACCAGCAGCAGCCGGCCGCCAGGGCCGGGCCGTCACCGCCATCCCTTCCTGCAACCGCTCCTGCCCCTCCACCACTACCCGCTCGCCCGCCTGCAGCCCGTGGCTCACCACGTACTGCCGGTCCACCAGACCATCCACCTCGATCGTCCGGATCACCGCCTTGCCCTCCTTGTCCACTACCCATGCATACGACTGCCCGCCCGTACTGCGCAGCACTGACTGCTGTGGCACCAACAACGCACCCACCTGTATCCCGCGCGGCACCCGCGCCCGCACGAACATCCCCGGCAACAACCGCCGCGCCGGGTTGTCCACCACGATCCGCAACACGATATCGCCGGTCTCCGCGTCCACATTGATCCCCGAAAACAGCATCCGGCCCTGCTCCGCATACGGCGTCCCGCCCGTCCCCAGCAATGTCACCGGCAAGCCCTTCGCCGCATCCAGCTGACCGGCCACCACCGCACGCTGGATACCCTCCAGCATCGACGCCGGTTGGCGCACATCCACGTATACCTGGTCCAACTGCTGCACCACCGCCATCGGCGTCGCATCGCTCGCGGTCACCAGCGCCCCTTCGGTCACCAGCGCCTGATCGATACGCCCGGCGATAGGCGACTCCACCGTGGCATAGCGCAGATCCAGCTGCCGCCGCGCCAGCGTCGCACGCGCCTGTGCCACGTCCGCCATTGCCTGCTGGTGCTCGGCATGCGCGTCATCGCGCGCCTGCTGGCTCACCGCCTGCGCCGCCGCCAGCGAACCCAGCCGCTCCGACTGCACCCGCGTCCGCGTCAACGCCGCCTCACTGCGCTGCAGCGACGCCCGCGCACTGTCCACCTCCGCACGGAAGGCGGCCGGGTCGATCTGGAACAGCGGCGTACCGGCCTGCACCTCCGCTCCCTGCGCGAACAGCCGCCGCTGCACGATCCCGCCCACCTGCGCGCGGATCTGCGCCGTACGCACCGCCGCCACACGTCCCGGCAGTTCATCGTCGCGCTGCACCGTCGCAGACGAAAGCGACACCACGCTCACCTCCGGCGCCGCCACTGGCGCCACCGTTTCCCTGGCACATGCCGCAAGCATGACCGCAAGCACCGCCCATACAGCGGTTTGAATCCTGTTGGTTTTCATCAGCAGCACAGGGCCGCACGCGCGACCAGAATCATGAATGGCGAAGTCTGCAGCGCCTGCGTGGGGTTTCGATGGAGGAACTGTGGAGATACGATGGAGCACAAGCACCTTCTGGCCCTGCCCCGCATGCACGCCACCGATTCACCCAGCGCCGCCGCGCACTGGGACCGCTCGCTCAACGGGCTCGTCCTGATCGTCGAAGACGAACCCGAGATCGCCGACATCATCGCCGCCTACCTGCATCGCGAAGGCCTGCGCACGCTGCGCGCCCAAGATGGCCTGCACGCGCTGGCGCTGCATCGCAGCGCCCGACCGGACCTGATCCTGCTGGACGTGCAGATGCCCGGSATGGATGGCTGGACGGTGCTCAACACCCTGCGCCAACGCGGCGACACCCCGGTCATCATGCTCACCGCACTGGACCAGGACCTGGACAAGCTGACCGCGCTGCGCATGGGCGCCGACGACTACGTGGTCAAGCCGTTCAATCCGGCCGAAGTGGCCGCGCGCGCCCGCGCCGTGTTGCGACGCACGTTGAATGCACGCCCGGCCGCCCCGCCCGGCATCCTGCGCGTGGGCACGCTGCTGATCGATGCCGAGCACCATTGCGTGCAGGTCGAGGGTGAGGGTTACAGCCACGAGCTGCTGCTGACCCTGACCGAGTTCAAGCTGCTGCACTGCATGGCCCTGGCGCCGTCACGGATCTTCAGCCGCAGCGAGCTGATGCACCAGTGCCTGCCCGAAAGCGAGGCGCTGGAGCGTACCGTCGACAGCCACGTCAGCAAACTGCGGCGCAAGCTCGATGACGTCGGCCTGGAAAACGTGCCGGCCAGCGTGCGCGGGGTCGGCTACCGGCTCGCGGCAGACCATTGATGCGCCGCCCGGGCCTGAGCCGGCACATCGTGGTGTCGATGTCGTTGATGGTGCTGGCGGTCATCGTGATGATGATCCTCAGCTCCTACCTGCTGTATGCCGTGCTGCTGGAGTTCTATCCCAATGCCGACGAGCCGGTGGACTGGGCGCCCACCGGCCCGGAGCTGGTGTGGATGGCCGGGGTCACGCTGATCGGCCTGACGCTGGCGGTGGCGGCGTCGGTGCGGCTTTCCCAGCGCATCCTCACCCCGCTCAACGCGGTGGTCGACAGCATCGGCAGGCTCGCCGAGGGCGACCTCGGCGCACGCGCTACGGCAAGCGACCGCTCACTGGGCGAGGTGGCCCTGCTGGTGGATGACTTCAATGCGATGGCCCGGCGCCTGCAGAACCAGGACGCCGACCGGGCGATGTGGCACGCGGCGATCGCCCATGAACTGCGCACCCCCGTCACCATCCTGCGCGGTCGCCTGCAGGGTCTTGCCGAGGGTGTGTTCCAGCCCGATGAGGCCCAGTTCCGCAGCCTGTTGGCGCAGGTCGAAGGCTTGTCGCGGTTGATCGAAGACCTGCGCGTGCTCAGCCTGGCCGACAGCGCGCGGCTGGACGTGCGCCGGGCCCGCAGCGACGTGGTGCAGGAAGTGCACTCGGTGATGACCCTGGTCGATCCCGGCTTCCGCAGCGGCGGCTTCGTGCTGGAGCTGGAGACCTCGCGCGAGGAGCATCCGGCCCACTGCGATCCCACCCGCGTGCGCCAGGCGCTGCTGGCCCTGCTCGACAACGCGCGGCGCTACGCCACGCCGGGGCGGGTGCGGATCGCCGTGCACGACACCGCCACCCACGTGCAGGTATCCGTCGATGACGAAGGCCCGGGGATCGACCCGAACGTCAGCGCGCAGATTTTCGAGCCGTTCCTGCGTGGCGATGGCTCGCGCTCGCGGCAGCGCGGCGGCAGCGGCCTGGGCCTGGCGGTGGTCAAGGCAATCGCCGATGCCCATGGCGGTCGCGTGTTCTGCACGGCCAGCGCGCTGGGTGGCGCGCGGTTCGTCATCGAACTGCCGCGCCAGTAGCGGCCTCGGTACGGGCGAGCGTGCGCATGCGCTGGCCGAGGCGCTCCAGGTTGTCATCGATGACTGCCAGTTCCTGCTGCTGCGCCAGCGGCAGGCGCGCGCGCAACTGGTGCTGCAGCTGCTGCCAGGCCGGTACGCCGCGTTCGCTGATCCGCGCGGTGGCCGCTGCCGCAGCCGCCCGCTCGCTGCCCAGCGGCACGCCATAGCCGCCCGGCACCAGCGCCGCAGGGGTGACCAGTTGGCCGGTGTCGCGCAGCAGCGCCATCAACGTATCGCGCGCGGCGTCCGCGCCGTCGGCCGGGTGGGCCAGCGTGCGTTTCAGCGCGGCACGTGCACGCAGTTCCCCGCGCTGGCGCGCGGCCTGTTCCAGCAAGAGCAGCGCCGAGGTGGCACGCAGGCCGCCCTGCTCCACCCACGCCGCGCGCTGCGCGGCCGGGCGCTGCAGCCATGCGTTGACCGTCGCGCTGCCCAGCGGCAGCTCGGCACGTGCGACGTCGAACAACTGCTGGTAGTACGCCTCCGCCGAGGCGAAGTAGTAGCCTTGGCGCAACGCCTCGCTGCGGTCCCCCAGCACCGTGCCATCGGCATGCCCCTGCCGCTCCAGTCGCGTCAACAGACCGCGCGGGGTGATCCGATTCAGCCCGGGCGTCGCCCAGCGCGGCACCCCTTCCTGCAGCAGCTTGCCGGTCTCCACCGCGCAGTTGTTGCTGACGAACCTGTAGCGTCCGCTGTAGCTCCACTGCACCTGCGCCACGCGTTCGAGCAGGCTGGCAATCTCCGTTGGCTGCAGCCGTAGCGGCACCGAGGACAGCCCGCGCAGCTCCACCTGGGTGTACTCGTTGATCACCTGGTTCAACGGCAGCACGAACAGCCGCGACGGATACGCGCCGGTCAGCCCCCGCCAGCTGGAGATCTGGACATCGCCGACGAACGCGCGGAAGGACAGCACCCGGTGGTAGGACAGGTCCATCCGGCAGGCCGGACCGGGCGGCCGCCCGGGTGCGCAGATCACCAGCCGCAGCATGCTGTGGCCCCAGCGACTCATCATCTGGTCGTTGCCCTCGGCCAGCAGGTAATCGACCGCGTAGACGCGCGCCGGGTCCACTGCCAGCAGCGAAGCCGCGCCGGTGTTTTCCTCGGCCTGCACCAGCGGCAGCGCTGCATCGCAGGCGGGCGTGTCCGCCAACGGGCCGATCTGCGCGGCGAACCACGCCGCCAGCGCAGGGCGACGGCAGGCGTAGCCGGGGTCGAGCAGGAAGTACTCGGCATTGACCGCCAGGTATTCGGCCGGGCTGCTGCGCTCGTAGTCGTCCGGGCTGCGGCCGCTGAAAGCGTTGCCGGTACGGCCCAGCCGCCAGGGGCGCTGCTGCCACCCACTGAGGTCGCGCCAGCGCGCGGTGCGCGACCAGCCGCCCGCCGCGCTGCGGTCCAGGATGTGGGTCAGCTCATGGATCAGCGCGGCCTGCACCGGACGCGGCAGTGGCTCCCCGTCCTGCACCGGGTCCAGCAAGGAACGGCGCAGCGCGATCGCGCCGTTACGGGCGCGGCCGTGCACGTGATCGGGAAGTGTGTCGGTCCAGCGCACCGGCACCGGTGCATCGAAGCGCGCCTGCCAGGTGAGGGGGAGCTGCGCCTGCACCTGCGCCAGCACGCGGCGCGCGGCCGCCTCCTGGACGGCATCCAGCCCCTGCGTCTGTAGATCCAACTGCAGCGCAGCGTGCGCCAGCGGCGCGGCCAGCAACGCCGCCAGGGCCGCCCAGCGCCAGCGGCGGGC
>NZ_JBFULO010000119.1:0-10369 GCF_054049855.1 Stenotrophomonas sp. P5_B8
ATCCTGTACCGCTACGTGGACCAGGAGCAGTCGCGCGAGGAGATCGTGGCGGCCGGGTACGCTGCCGACGTGGTGGACCGGGTGCTGCGCCTGGTGCGCACCAGCGAGTGGAAGCGCCACCAGGCCGCCCCGGGTCCGAAGGTGTCGCGGCGCGCGTTCGGGCGCGAGCGCCGGTATCCGATCAGCAACGGCTACAAGGGCTGACCGGCAAGACCGATAGGTGCAGGGGCGCAGTTGGGGGATATCCCCGTGCGGGCCGGTGCCCGCCCTGGCATCCGGGAGGCGCAAGGCACGGTAGAGCCGGCTGCTGGCCCGCTCCCATACCCTCTGCAGCACGCGGAGGAGCCGACCGGCGGTCGGCACTACCGTAAAGAAAAGGTGCTTCGCCTCTATGCGGGGCAGGCAGACGTGTGCTTTGACCCGTTCCAGGCGCGGTGGTCGGTGGGCCGGGCGCTGGACCCCCATGCCCTTTCCGGCGACGCCCCCGGCGTCGGCCTGCGGCCGCCCCGTCCTCTGTTGTTTCGCCTCCAAGGGCATGGGGGGCCAGCGCCCGACCCACCGACCACCGCCAAAACGCCTGGCTTCTATCTGATTACCGCAAGCCGAGCCCCTTAGCGGCCGGTAGGCCCCTGGGCAAAATCAAGGAGGAGGCCGTAGGCCGGGGGACATTTGCGCCAGGGGGCTACCGGCCGCTAAGGGGCCCTCACGCGCGCGACAGACCCAAGCGGAGAAGCCGCCAGATCGGGCTCGCCGCTCGCACTGCCCGTCCACACGAGTAGCCTCGCGCCCACGCTGCGAAGGCCCTTGCAACAAGGCGCCCCCCTCAGATGGGAGAAGAACCAAAGAAAAGGCCCCTTGCGGGGCCTTGTCTTACTTGCGGTTCATCGTCGCATTGCGCTGGCCGGTGCTGGCGGACTTCTCGCCGGCAAACGGATTCAGCTTGCGGATCATCCACGGATACTTCGGCCACTTGCCCTGCAGCCACGGATGCTCGGGCTGGTTCAGCTCCAGCACGCGGCGCGCGTCATCGGCCAGGGTCTTGTTGCCCAGGTGAGTGTAGGCCTCGCCCAAGGCGGCAACCGCGTCGTACTGGAAGGCGCTCTGGGGGTAGGTTTCCAGCAGGTAGTTGGCACGGCCGGCGGCCGACACCCAGGCCTGGCGGCGCAGGTAGTACAGGGCGTTGTCCAGCTCGTGCTGGGCGAACACGTCGCGCAGCTCGATCATGCGCTGGCGCGCATCGGCGGCGTAACGGCTGTTCGGGTAGCGGTCGACGACGATGTTGAAATCGGCGTAGGCCTGGCGCGGGGTGGACAGGTCGCGGCGGCTCGGGTCCAGCGACCACACCCGGCGCAGGAACACCGTGTTGCGGTTGCCGTTGGCCAGGCCACGCAGGTAGTACATGTAGGCGATGTTGCGGTGGGTCGGGTAGGTACGGATGAAGCGGTCCACGCTGGACACCGCGTCATCGTGCTTGCCGGCCTTGTACTGGGCGTAGGCGGTCTCGATCATCGCCTGCTCGGTGTACGGACCATACGGGTACTGGGCGATCAGGCGCCGGAAGCTGGTCTCGGCCCCGCTCCAGTTGCCGCCTTCCATCAGGCGGTGGCTTTTCTCGTAGATCTTCTCGACCGGCTGGCCTTCGTCCGGGTTATCGCCCTTGGTGCCGCGATGGCAGCCAGTGGCAACGAGGGCCAGGACCAGCAGCAGGGCGGCGGTGCGGACATGCGCGAACAGCGAAAAAGAGCGTCGGATCATGGGGTCAGGGCGGGACGCGGCTGGAATACGAGGGGTCGATGATAGCCTAGTGGCCTGTCCTGCGACTGAAAGTGGTCGCCCGGACCCCAAATTTGTCTCCCTGCGGTGCTTTCCCCATGTCCGATAACGCTTCTGAATCCGAATCCCCCCGCCAGGCCGTGGTGCCCGACACCGCCGCCGGGCGCCGTTTCGACGCCGTGCTGGCCGAGCTGTTCCCCGAATTCTCCCGGTCCAAGCTGACCGAGTGGATCAAGTCCGGCGACGTCCTGCTGGACGGCGAGCAGGTCCGCGGGCGCGACCCGGTGCGCGGCGGTGAGGTGGCCAGCCTGCATGTCGTGCTCGACACCCAGACCCACGCCGAGCCGGAGGACATCCCGCTGGAGGTGCTGTACGAGGACGAGCATGTGTTCGTCATCAACAAGCCGGTTGGCCTGGTGGTGCATCCCGGTGCCGGCAATCCCACCGGTACGCTGGTGAACGCGTTGCTGTTCCGCGACCCGTCGCTGTCGGTGCTGCCGCGCGCGGGCATCGTGCACCGGCTGGACAAGGACACCAGCGGCGTCATGGTGATCGCACGGACCATCCAGGCGCAGACCGCGCTGGTGGAACAGCTGTCGGCGCGCCAGGTGCACCGCCAGTACCTGGCCATCGTGGTGGGGGCGCTGGTCTCCGGTGGCACCGCCGATGCGGCGATCGACCGTCATCCGCGCGACCGCGTGCGCATGGCCGTGCGCGAAGACGGCAAGGATGCCATCACCCATTACCGCCTGCGCGAGCGCTTCCGTGCACACACCGCGCTGGAATGCCGCCTGGAAACCGGCCGCACCCACCAGATCCGCGTGCACATGGCGCACCTGCGGCACCCGATCATCGGCGACCAGCTGTACGGCGGCGCGCTGAAACTGCCCAAGGGCGCCAGCGATGAACTGGTCGCGCAGCTGCGCGGCTTCAAGCGCMAGGCGCTGCACGCCGAAACGCTGGAGTTCGTGCACCCGATCACCGGTGAGACGATCACCAACAGCGCGCCACCGCCGGCGGACATGCAGGCGCTGATGCAGGCGCTGCGCGAAGACAGCAAGCGCTTTGCCGAGCTGGAGCGCGGGCGCCGCTGATGCAGACACCGGTTCCGCTGCTGGCGGCCGACTGGCCGGCCCCGCCCGGGGTCACGGCCGTGACCACCCTGCGTTTTGGCGCAGGGGGATCACGGCCCCCGTTCGACCAGTTCAACATGGGCAACCGTTACGCCGCCGACGGCGACGACCCGGCGCAGGTGCAGCGCAACCGCGACCTGCTGCAGGCCGGGTTGGCACTGCCGTCGGCGCCGCATTGGCTGCGCCAGGTCCACAGCACCACCGTGCTGCGGTTCGATGCGCCTCCGACTGCGGTCGGCGTGGACGTGGAGCCGACCGCCGATGCGGCGGTGACCTCGGTGCCGGGCGTGGTGCTGGCCATCCTCACCGCCGACTGTCTGCCGGTAGTGTTTGCCGCCCGCGACGGGAGCGAGATCGGCGCGGCCCATGCCGGTTGGCGTGGTCTGGCCGACGGCATGCTGGAGGCGACGGTGGCTGCCCTGCATACCCCGGCCGCGCAGCTGCAGGCATGGTTGGGTCCGGCCGCCGGGCCGGCGCATTACGAGGTCGGCGAGGACGTGTTCGCCGCCTTTGTCGACCGCGACGCGGGGGCGCAGGAAGCCTTTGTCGCTACCCGAGCCGGGCACTGGAGGGTCGACCTGTTCGCGCTGGCGCGGCGACGCCTGCACCGCGTCGGGATCGACCCGGCGCACGTCAGTGGCGGTCAGCTGTGCAGCATCGCCGAGCCGCAGCGTTTTTATTCGCACCGTCGCGACCGGCATACCGGGCGCATGGCGACGCTGGCATGGATTGCACCCTGAGCGCATGAACGGCAACGACGCGCGCGCCGAGGGTGCGGTGATCGTGTTCGACGGCGTGTGCGCGTTATGCAGCCGCTGGGTGCGTTTCCTGCTGCGTTTCGACCGGCGCGGACGCTATCGCTTCGCCGCGATGCAGGGCGCGCACGGACGCGCCTTGCTGCTGCAGCACGGCCTGGATCCCGACGATCCGCTGTCGTTCCTGCTGCTGGCGCGGGGCAGGGCCTGGACCGATACCGATGCGATCCTGCAGGTGGTGGGCGGACTGGGCGGCGCGTGGCGGATCGTCACCGTGCTGCAGGTGCTGCCACGCGCATGGCGCGACGGTGCTTATCGCGTACTGGCACGCAACCGCTACCGCTGGTTCGGGCGGCATCACCGCTGCTACCTGCCGGCTCCGGAGCAGGCGGCGCGCTTCCTGGATTGATCCGGGGTTCACCGCGTTTGCCAGGCCAGCACGTCGGCACTGCCCACGACGGGATCGGGACTGAGCAGCGTGTAGCGGATGCGCCGGTTGCGCGCGCGGCCTTCGTCGCTGCGGTTGTCGGCCACCGGGTGCTGCTGCCCGTAACCGACGGGGACCAGCATCGCTGCAGGTACGCCGTGCGCCTGCAGCGTATGGGTCAGGGTGTCGGCACGTTGCTGGCTCAACCGCAGATCGGCCGCCGCGTCACCGGCGCTGTCGGTATGGGCGCCCACTTCGATCCGTGTGCCGGCGGGCGCGGTCGAGAGTGCGGCGGCCACGGCCTGCACGGTGTCGGCGCAATCGCCGGTCAGCGCCGTCGAGCCGGGATGGAACTTCAAGGTGGTCCGGTTGAGTGCATCGACCACCTGCGCAGCATCGGCCTGCGCCGGAAGGTGGGCCAGCGCGGCCAGCCCGGGCCCCCACAGACCGCTGGTATGCAGATCGGCGAAGTCGCGGCGCAACAGTCGTGACACGTCCAGCCGCCGGGTGGGATCCATGGAGGCGGTATCGAGCTGCAGCCGGTCGCCGTCGAAGACGAGCGACAGGCCATCGCCGGACAGGTGCGGCAGCCGGGTGGTCAGCCGGTCCAGCCAGCGCGGACGGCGCGTGCCCGGATCCAGCGCGATCTCGGCGCGCACGTTGGCCGTGCCGTGCAGTGCGACCAGGGCGTTCCAGACCTGGCGCCGCGCCGCCTCGGTGGGCAGGCGGCCCTGCACGTGGATGCGGTCCCCGTGTTGCTGCAGCGACAGCTGTGCATCGCGCTGCGCGCCGACCTGCGGCGCCACCCAATGCGCTGCGTGCATTTTCAAATGTACCCAGGCGGTGAGGCTGACGACGGCCACGCCTACCAGTAACCATAGCGATCCGCGCAGGGCCAGGCCGTGCATCGCATGCGAGGGCGCCGCGCCCGTGATGCGCCGACGCTGCAGATGCGGCCTGGTGGCGCCTGCCGTCACGCGTGCATGGCCCTCGGGCGGCGTCACCAGCCCGATCAGCTCCGGCAGCAGCTCACAGGCGAGCACCCGGAAGGTGCCCGGCGGGAAGCCAGCCCGACGCGCCATCGTGGCGAGCGCGTGGGTGCCGACGGCGTGTTCGAGTTCACTGGCAAGGATCGGGCGGGAGAGCTCGCGCGGGTTCTGCCAGGAGCGGAACTGCACGCCCAGCCCGGCCTGGTCGAACTGCTGCTCCAGCCCGTCCAGTCCCAGCGGGTGCGAGGCGATCCAGCCGACCAGGACGCCGACCACGCTGCGTGCGCGGTAGCCCAGGTCGAATCGTACGGCGGCATCTTCGATGAAACGGTCGAGCGCTGACATGCAGAAAAAATCCCCCGGAAAGAGCGTGCAGGTAGGCGTACACGAACCGGCCCATGCGATATGGATGGGCTCTTGGGGKCGTCACTTTGGTCAGCAACCGTCAATACGAAATGAAATTTCGTGGGAGGTTTCGTTTTCGAGGTCACCGGAGGTGGGGCAATCAATGCGATCTATCGCGGCGACGGCTTGCAGCAGCGGGCGTTGCGCCGTCCGGCGCGTTGATCGCGACACGCCAAGGCGTCTGTGCAGGGCGATGACACAATCGTTTCATCCGCAATCAATGTGGGTCGAAAGCGTCAGTGCCCGCGCGGCATCCGCAGCATCGCCGATGCCGCGCAACGGCCGCCGCGGGCAGCCCGGCAATCGCCCGCGTCAGCCCTCCAGGGCCTGCAGATAGGTCTGCCGCCAGTGGTTGATGTCGTGCGCGCGCAGGTGTTCCATCATCGCCTGCCAACGCTCCACGCGTTTGCGCAACGGCATGGTGGCGGCGGTGGCGATCGCATCGGCCACGCCATCCAGGTCGTGCGGATTGACCAGCAGCGCCTGTTTGAGTTCATCGGCCGCGCCCGCCAACAGCGACAGCACCAGCACACCGGGATTTTCCGGGTCCTGCGAGGCCACGTATTCCTTGGCCACCAGGTTCATGCCATCGCGCAGCGGCGTGACCAGGCCGACCGCGGCGGCGCGGTAGAAGCCGGTCAGGGTGGCATGGGTGAAGTTCTGGTTGACGTAACGCAGGGGCGTCCAGTCGGGCGCGGCGTGGCCGCCGTTGATGTGCCCGGCGATCTGTTCCAGCTGGCTGCGCAGCTGGCGGTACTCGGTGACATCGCCGCGCGAGACCGGCGCGATCTGCAGGTAGGTGAGGCTGCCATGCTGGTCCGGATGGCGTTCCAGGTAGCGCTCAAAGCCCAGGAAACGCTCGGGCAGGCCCTTGGAGTAATCCAGCCGGTCCACGCCGATCGCCAACTGGCGGTCGCGCAGGCTGTTGCGCAGGTCGCGCACGGCCGGCTTGTTGGCGCCGGCCTTGGCTTGCCGCGCGATGTGCTCGGTATCGATGCCAATCGGGAAGGCGGCGGCACGGAAGCGGCGACCGCCCGGGGCCTCCAGTTCGCCATCGGCCAGCACCCGACCGCCGCCGAACAGGCGCACGTAGGATTGGAAACGGTCGGCGTCGCGTTGGGTCTGGAAGCCGACCAGGTCATAGGCGTACAGGCTGGAAAACAGCCGCAGGTGGTCGGGCATGGCCTGCAGCAGGTCGGCCGAGGGCATCGGCACGTGCAGGAAGAAGCCGATCCGGCAGCCGATGCCGCGCTCGCGCAACAGCGAGGCCAGCGGTATCAGGTGGTAATCGTGGATCCACACGATGTCGTCCTCGCGCAGCAGCGGCGCGAGTTTTTCGGCGAACAGCGCGTTGACCCGGCGATAGGTTTCGCGGGTGGCACGGTCGTAGTCGACCAGGTCCAGGCGGAAGTGCAGCAGCGGCCACAGCGTGCGGTTGGCAAAGCCGTTGTAATAGCCATCCACGTCGCGCTTGTTGAGGTCCATGGTCACATAGCGGATGTCGCCTTCGACCTGCTCATGCACCGCACCGCTGTTGTCGCGCACCGATTTGCCACTCCAGCCGAACCAGACCCCGCCGCGCTCCTTGAGCGCGGCGAGCAGGCCGACTGCCAGCCCGCCGGCGCGGGTTTCCCCGGGCACCGCGACCCGGTTGGACACCACCACCAGCCGGCTCATGAGGCCTCCTGCCAGCTGCGCGACAGGCGCATGGCGGCGGTGATCAGGCCGACGTGCGAATAGGTCTGCGGGAAGTTGCCCCAGGCCTCGCCGCTGTCGAAGGCCAGGTCTTCGGAGAGCAGGCCCAGGTGATTGCGGCGCTCGAGCAGGGTTTCGAACATCTCGCGTGCTTCGTCCAGGCGGCCGATCGCCGCCAGCGCGTCGATATACCAGAAGGTGCAGATGGTGAAGCTGGTTTCCGGCTCGCCGAAGTCATCGGGCGCCACATACCGGTAGAGCGCGTTGCCATGCTTGAGGTCGCGGCCGATGGCTTCGACCGTGGCGACGAAGCGCGGGTCATTGGCCTCGATGAAGCCGATATCGGCCAGCAGCAGCAGGGACGCGTCCAGGCGGTGGCCGTCGAAGGTGTCGGTGAAGCGCCCCAGCTCCTCGCTCCACGCTTTTTCCAGGATGCGCGCGTGGATGATGTCGGCGCGCCCGCGCCAGTAATCGGCACGGTCGTCCAGCTTCAGGCGCACGGCGATCTTGCACAACCGGTCGCAGGCGGCCCAGCACATCGCGCTGGTATAGGTGTGCACTTCGGTGCGGCCGCGGAATTCCCACAGACCGGCGTCGGGCACGTCGTGCAGGGCGAAGGCCTGCTCGCCAAGTGGCTCCAGCCGCGCGAAAGTATGGGCATCGCCCGGGTCCTGCAGGCGCTGGTCGAAGAACAGCTGGGTGGACGCAAGCACCACGCTGCCGTAGACATCATGCTGGCGCTGCACCCAGGCCAGGTTGCCGCGACGCACCGGGCCCATGCCGCGGTAGCCGTCCAGCGAGGCCACTTCGGTTTCCTCCAGCTTCGCCTCGAAGCCGATGCCGTACAGCGGCTGCAGGCTGCCGTCGGCGGTGGCCAGGTTGAAGATGTAGCCCAGGAACTGCTCCATGGTGCGGGTGGCGCCGAGCCGGTTGAGCGTGCGCACCACGAAGGCGGCATCGCGCAGCCAGCAATAGCGGTAATCCCAGTTGCGGATGCTGCCGGGCGCTTCTGGGATGGAGGTGGTCATCGCAGCGATGATCGCGCCGCTGTCTTCGTACTGGCACAGCTTGAGGGTGATCGCACTGCGGATCACCGCGTCCTGCCATTCCAACGGGATGGACAGGTAACGCACCCACTCGCGCCAGTAGTCACGGGTACGTTGGAAGGACTCCTGCACGTAACCGCTGAGCGAGCGGTTCAGCGATTCGTCCACGCCGAGCACCAGGTTGACCGGGTGGTTGAGCACGAAGGGCAGGCCGTCGCGGACGAACCGCAGCGGCACGTCGGTGGTCAGGCGCAGCACGTGATCGGGCAGGACCCAGCGGATGTGGTTGCTGCCCCAGGTGGCATCGGGGACGCGCGCGCCCCAGTCGGCCAGCGGTCGCGCGCGCACGATGATGCGCGGGTTGCCGGCCAGCGGACGGACCTGGCGGATCAGGCTGACCGGCCGGTAGAAGCGATCGTTCTGGCGCCAGCGCGGGGCGAAATCAATGATTTCCAGCGCGCCGCCGTGCTTGTCGTGCAGCACGGTCCGCAGGATGGCCGTGTTGGTGAGGTAGCTCTGTTCGCTGCTGACCAGGTCTTCGAGTTCGATGGCGAAATCACCGCCTTCGTTTTGGTTGGGGCTGAGCAGGGCACAGAAGGTGGGGTCGCCATCGAAGGTGGGCAGGCAACTCCACACCACGCGTGCGTGTTGGTCGATCAATGCGCCGAAGCTGCCGTTGCCGACTACACCAAGATTAAGATCGGGTTGTGTCATGGGTACTGCATCTCGTTCGGGCCGTGCCACCGCAGCGGATGCAGCGGGGCGGCATCGGTGGGGTAAAGGGCCAGGGTCAGTACGCGTTTTCCCGCAGCCACGCATGCACGCTGCGGATGTCCGGCAGGGCGAAAACGGCGGCGCTGGGGCTGCGCGCGCCGACCAGTACGCTCCAGCCATGCTGGGCGTTGGCGGCGTCGAAGCCGAATTCATCGGTGAGGTCGTCGCCGAGGAACACCGGCAGGCGGCCTCGGAAGGGATATTCCTGCATCAGCTGTTGCAGGGCGCGGCCTTTGTCGCTGCCCTGCGGGACGAATTCGACGACGTGGTCGCCCGGTTGCAGGCGGTAGCCGGCGTGTCCGCGGATGTGGCGTTCGGCGAACGCGCGCACCTCGTCGGCGGCATGCGGGGCACCGCGCCAGTGCAGGGCCAGGCTGCGGCCCTTGTCTTCGACCAGCACACCGGGGTTGCCATGCGCGAAACGCATGGCCTGCTGGTGTACGGCGTGCAGCCATTCGCTGGTATCGGCGCTGTTGGCCTGGCTGTCGATGTGGCCATCGGCGCGACGCAGTTCATGACCGTGCAGTCCAGCGGCGGGGAGGTGAAGGGGCGCGAAGAGGTCGTCGAGCTGGTTGAGCGGGCGGCCGCTGATGAGGGCGACGGCGCCTTCGAGGCGATCGCTGATGCGGCCGATGGCTTCGCGGACTTCGGGCAGCAGCGTGACCGCTTCGGGGTCGCGCTCGAATTCGATGAGGGTGCCATCCACGTCGAGGAACAACGCACAGGCATCGTCCAGCAGTGGCGGCGACGGACGCGGGGGGAGGTCGTTGGCCATGCGTGCCAACATGCCATTCACGGTGTGATTGTTAGGTCATGGGCGTGCGTTGCGTGCCATGTTCACGTGCGGGAAGGGCAATGCCCAGCCTTCTCTAATATGGGGTGTGCCGAGGGAAGAGCAGCCGACCATGGGTCGGCTCTACCGTACCCCCTCACCAGTAGAGCCGACCGTTGGTCGGCTGCACCAATGATCAGAACGTATACCGCACCCGACGGTAGGGCCGGGTGCGTGCGCCGACAGAAGAGCAGCCGACCATGGGTCGGCTCTGCCGTACCCCCTCACCAGTAGAGCCGACCGTTGGTCGGCTGCACCAATGATCAGAACGTGTACCGCACACGCCCGGTAGAGCCGGGCCATGCCCGGCTGCACCAATGATCAGAACGTGTACCGCACCCGCCCGTAGTAATACGCACCATTGCTACCAATCGGCGACAACACGTCATACGGCAGGTTGCCGTAATAGTAGATATCGTCGTTGGACAGATCCGAATAATTGTCGGTCAGGTTCTGCCCGCCAAGGGCCACGCTCCACTGCGGGGTGATCTTGAACTCCACTTCCGCATCCAGCTGCCATTCCGCCCCATACGTCTGGCG
>NZ_JBFULO010000120.1:0-10368 GCF_054049855.1 Stenotrophomonas sp. P5_B8
ACCCAGTCTCGCTCGGCAAAAGCGATCGCCGGCTCAGGACGGGCAATCAGCCAGATGGTCAGAATTGTGGTCACGATCAGCGTGGCCTGCGCTGCCATCGCGATCGGGCGACGCCAAAGCGGGATATCCCGCATCGCCTTGGAAGAGGCCCGAGGACGCTGGAGCGGCGGAAGCGACGGCCCATGGACGCCAAATACTTCGAGTGGCTGCGGAACGCCCTTGAAGCGCCAGCGTCCAAACGACTTCCATTTCAAGCCATTGCCGGTCTCTCCTAGTCTGTCCACGAGTCGTCGCACCATCGACTCGGCAGTGGAGGACACCAATATCTGGCCGGGACGCGCCAGCTGCATCAGCCGGGCCGCCATCGGTTTGGCCAGGCCCTCCACTTCGACAGCCTTGGCACCGAACGCCACGRCTTCAGCGCTGTTGTTCCACAGGATCACCTCGCCCACATGCAGGCCTGCGCGCGCGCGTATCGGGATGCCGCACTGATCGCCCAACCGCTGCAGGTTGTGTTGGTAATCCAGCGCAAACCCCAGCGCATCAATCGCCCGATCAAACAACAGGAACAGCCCATCGGAGCGGTCGATCTGCTGCCCATTCCACTGCTGCTGCAACGTCAGCACCAACCGGTCGTGCTGCTGGAATAGCTCGGCGGCGGCCGCATCGCCAATCCGCTCGACCAGGATCAACGAATCGCACAGGTCGGTAAACAACAACGCCCGCATCTGCGGTGCCTGGGTCGACGTTCCGTTGTCGCCATTCATGCCGTTCTTCCCGCGTCAGGGTATGACGGTCGCGGCACKCGACCAGTGCAGCCGGTTGCCGCCCAGGCGCTTGGCCTGGTACAGCGCGTTGTCGGCGCGAGCGTACCACTCGCTCCAGTCGGTATGGGGCTCGAGCAGGCGCACGCCGATGCTGACCGGACAGACGTGGGGCACGCCGTGGGCGCGGTCCATCAGGCCGTGCACGGCGCTGAGGATGAACTCGGCGGCGTGCTGCAGGCTGTCCTGGTCGGCGCTGCGCAGCAGCAGGCAGAACTCGTCGCCGCCCAGCCGGCAGGCCATGTCCCGTTCGGTGGCCACCGAACGCAGGATATTGGCCACGCTCTGCAGCACGCGGTCGCCGGCCTGGTGGCCGTATTCGTCGTTGACCTGCTTGAACCGGTCGCAGTCGATCAGCAGCAGGCCTTGCGGGGGGCCGTCGTCGTGGCTGCGGCATTCCTGCAGGTACAGCGCCAGGCCGCGGCGGTTGTGCAGGCCGGTCAGCTCGTCGGTGCGCACCAGCTCGCGCGTGTGGGTGAGCTGGTGGGTAGTGACGTAGAGGTTGTCCAGCGCGGTTTCCAGGTCGTGGTTGCGCCGGCGCAGCTGCCGGATCAGGACCTGTTCGTTGCTGACCACGCGCATGATCGTGCGGCGCAGGAAATAGGCGATCAGGCCGGGGTCGCGTTCGACCAGCCGCTGGAAATCGCCGTTGCCCAGCTCCAGCACGACGCTGTCGGCCACGGCGCGGGCATCGGCGCTGCGCGGGTGGTCGCCGATCAGCAGGCCGAGTTCACCGAAGAATTCATTGCGCCCCAGCGACTTCACCAGCAGGTCTTCGCCGAAGTCCAGTTCGATGCAACCGCTGACGATCACATACATGGTGTCGCCGGGTTGACCCCGATGGAACAGGTGGTCACCCTGGGGCAGGAGGCGCTCCTGGCCGAACTCGGCGAACAGGTCGAATTCGCTCGGGCTCAGGATGGCGTGCACGATCTCAGCCATCGCCGTCTGGGCGATGCCTGGTTCCTGTTCGCACACATTCGCCGCCGCAACCTTGCCGGTCATCCCGTGCACCCGCTTCCCAGCGTTCCCCCGGTGAGCGGATGAGGATAGCACCCCTAAAAACTGTGCGCCTCATCCCATTTCAGAGCACGGACGCCGTACTTTTTCGACCGGCCCGGCACATCCCCCTTCCATACGCGCTCCGGATCGGCCAGCGGCCACCGGATCCACGCGGCGCCGGCCGTCGAGCGGTCCGAACAAGGCGACGGGCGGTCTCGTTGCCGCCCGTCACGCCGGCCTTCCCTGGCCGCCCTTAGGGGAGCTGCAGGCGCCGGTCAGGCCGCGCGCTCGGCGTTGAACTGCTCTTCCTCGGTCGAGCCGGTCAGCGCGGTGGTCGAGGACTGGCCCTGCTGAATGGCCTGGGTGACCGCGTCGAAGTAGCCGGTGCCGACCTCGCGCTGGTGCTTGACCGCGGTGAAGCCGCGATCGGCGGCGGCGAACTCGGCCTCCTGCAGCTCCACGAAGGCGCTCATCTGGCGGCGCGCGTAGCCGTGGGCCAGGTTGAACATGGAGTAGTTCAGGGCGTGGAAGCCGGCCAGGGTAATGAACTGGAACTTGTAGCCGTATGTGGCGATTTCCTTCTGGAAGGTCGCGATGGTGGCGTCATCCAGGTTCTTCTTCCAGTTGAAGCTGGGCGAGCAGTTGTAGGCCAGCAGCTTGCCGGGGAACTTGGCATGGATGGCCTCGGCGAACCTGCGCGCGAACTCCAGGTCCGGCTTGCCGGTCTCGCACCAGATCAGGTCGGCATAGGGCGCATACGCCAGGCCGCGGCTGATCGCCTGGTCCAGGCCGTTGCGGGTGCGGTAGAAGCCTTCCGGGGTGCGCTCGCCGCTGGCGAAGGGCTGGTCGTTGGGGTCGATGTCGCTGGTCAGCAGGTCGGCGGCCTCCGCGTCGGTGCGGGCCACCAGCAGGGTCGGCACGCCCATCACGTCAGCGGCCAGGCGCGCGGCGTTGAGCTTTTCGATGGCCTCGCGGGTGGGCACCAGCACCTTGCCGCCCATGTGCCCGCACTTCTTCACCGAGGCCAGCTGGTCCTCGAAGTGCACCCCGGCCGCGCCGGCCTCGATCATCGCCTTCATCAGTTCGAAGGCGTTGAGCACGCCGCCGAAACCGGCTTCGGCATCGGCCACGATCGGCTGCAGGAAGTCGATATCGTCCTTGCCCTCGGCATGGTGCAGCTGGTCGGCACGCAGCAGCGTGTTGTTGATGCGCTTGACCACCGCCGGCACCGAGTCGGCCGGGTACAGCGACTGGTCGGGGTACATCTGGCCGGCCAGGTTGGCGTCGGCGGCCACCTGCCAGCCGGACAGGTAGATGGCATTCAAACCGGCCTTGACCTGCTGCATGGCCTGGTTGCCGGTCAGCGCGCCAAGCGCGTTGACGAAGTCTTTTTCCTGCAGGTAGGTCCACAGCTTTTCCGCGCCCAGCCGGGCCAGCGAATGCTCCACGTGCACGGTGCCGCGCAGGCGCACCACGTCGGCGGCGGTGTAGTTGCGCTGGATGCCCGCCCAGCGCGGGTCGGTGTTCCATTCGTGCTGGATCTGTTCGGCGGTCGGCAGCGTGCTCATGGCGTTTCTCCAGGGGGGAATACGTTGAATGGGTGAAGCGATGCTGGAGGCGGGCGGTACAGGTCAGTCCAGACGGTCGTAAGCGGGCAGGGTCAGGAAATCGGTGAGTTCATCGCGGCGGCTGAGCTGCGCCAGCAGCGCGATGGCTTCGTCGATGCGGGCGGCACCGGGCAGCGCACTGCGGTCGCCAAGGCGTGCGGGAAGCTGGGCCAGGGTGGCGTCGAGCAGGGGCAGGTCGATGGCGGTGCCGTCGTCGAGCTGCTGGCCGGGCACGTGCAGCCACTGCCACAGTTGGCTGCGGCTGATCTCGGCGGTGGCCGCGTCCTCCATCAGGTGGTGGATCGGCACGCAGCCGTTGCCGTCCAGCCACGCGGCCAGGTAGCGCACGCAGACTTCCACGTTGCCCTCGAAACCGGCGCGGGTGATGGTGCCGGTGGGCGCGGCGATCAGCGCATCGCGCCCCACCTGCACATCCCGGCGCAGTACCGCGTGCTGGTTCGGCCCGGGCATGTGTTCGTCGAAGATCGCCTGTGCCACCGGGATCAGCGCCGGATGCGCCACCCAGGTGCCGTCGTGGCCGGCGGTGACTTCGCGCAGCTTGTCCGCCCGCACCCGCGCCATCGCCTGTTCGTTGGCGGCGGCATCGTGGTTGATCGGGATCTGCGCGGCCATGCCGCCCATCGCATGCGCGCCGCGGCGGTGGCAGGTGCGGATCAGCAGTTCCGAATAAGCCTTCAGGAACGGCTGGGTCATGGTCACCTGGCCGCGCTCGGGCAGCACCTTGTCGGCGTGGCGGCGGAAGGTCTTGATGTAGGAAAAAATGTAGTCCCAGCGCCCACAGTTCAGGCCGACGATGCGGTCGCGCAGCGCATGCAGGATCTCGTCCATCTCGAACACCGCCGGCAGTGTTTCGATCAGCACCGTGACCTTGATCTGCCCGTGCGGCAGGCCGAGCATGCCTTCGATGTGCGACAGCGCGGTCTCCCACAGCGCCGCCTCTTCCATGCTCTGCAGCTTGGGCAGGTAGAAGTACGGGCCGCGCTGTTTGCACATCAGCGTGCGCGCGTTGTGGAAGGCGAATACCGCCGCATCGAACAAGCCACCGGCGATTGGCTGGCCGTCGATGCGCACGTGCTTTTCGTCCAGGTGCCAGCCGCGCGGACGTACGATCAGCACGGCCTGTTCGTTGAACGGACGCAGCGCGTACTGCTTGCCCGGCTTGCCGTCCACCGACGGGCCGGTGTGGGTCAGATCGCCGCGCACCGCGCCGATCAGCGCCTGCTGGCCGGCCAGCAGGTTGCGCCAGGCCGGTGCGGTGGAATCCTCGAAGTCGGCCATGAACACCTTGGCCCCGGAGTTCAGCGCGTTGATGACCATCTTCGGGTCGGTCGGGCCGGTGATCTCCACGCGGCGGTCCTGCAGCGCGTCCGGCAGCGGGGCGACGGTCCAGTCTTCATTGCGGATCTGCGCGGTGTCGGCGCGGAAGTCCGGCAGCCCGCCGCCATCGAAGAACGCCTGGCGCGCCACCCGGGCCTGCAGCCGGCGCTGGCGCTCGGGCTCCACCGCACGGTGCAGCGACACCAGCAAGGCCAGTACCCCCGCCGGCAGCAACGCGGACTGGCCGGCGAGCTGGGTGGTCAGCGTGATCCCGGGGGTGGCGGGGGCATCGGCCGGGGTGGGCTGGGCAGTGGCGAAAGCGGCGACGGCGGACATGGCGGGCTCCTGCAATGCGGTAGGGCTTCACCGTGCGCCGCCGTACCGTATTTGACAAAACAGTTATCGCAATGCATTACATAAGGTGAGCTTATACTCGTGACACCATGCCCACACCGCGCCCGCCAAGTCCCCGGTTTTCCTACAAATCCGATCGGCTCAAGCCGCTGCGGGCGTTCTGCCAGACCGTCCGGCTGGGTTCGGTCTCGCGTGCGGCTGAGGCGCTTTTCGTCAGCCAACCGGCCATCAGCCAGCAATTGCAGGCGCTGGAGCGCGAAGTGGGGGTGGTGCTGTTCGAGCGCAGCGGGCGCCGGCTGGTGCCCAGCCGCGAAGGCCAGCTGCTGTTCGAGATGGCCCAGCCGCTGGTGGAGAACCTGGACGGGCTGGAGGCCAGCTTTCGCGACAAGGTGAAGGGGCTGGACGCGGGCGAACTCAACATCGCCGCCAACAGCTCGACCATCCTGTACCTGCTGCCGCGCATCGTGGAGCGCTTCCGCCAGCGTCACCCGGACGTGCGCCTGACCCTGCACAACGCGATCAGTGCCGACGGCACGGAACTGCTGCGCAGCGATGCGGCCGACCTGGCGGTGGGCTCGATGACCGACGTCCCGGCCGACCTGAGCTATGCGCCGGCCTACCGTTTCGAGCAGGTGCTGATCACCCCGCCCGACCACCCGCTCACACGGGTGAAGGAACTGACCCTGGAGGCGATCTCCGCCTATCCGCTGATCCTGCCACCCAAGCGCCAGATCACCTACCGACTGGTGGACCAGGTGTTCCAGCGCCAGCGCATGCCCTACACCGTGGCGCTGGAAGTGGGCGGCTGGGAGGTGATCAAGCAGTATGTGGCGATGGGCATGGGCATCTCGATCGTGCCGGCGTTGTGCCTCAACGATGCCGACCACGACAAGCTGCTGACGCGCTCGATGAGCGCCTGGTTCCCCGAGCGCAGCTATGGGGTGATCGTGCGCCGTGGACGCTTCCTGTCGCCGCAGGCGCGCGCCTTCATCGACCTGATCCAGCCGGACCTGTTCACGCCGCGCAGCTATGATGAAAGCGGTCATTCCGAGCGCTGACGCAGGCCCCTTCCATGCCGATCGAACTGCGCCACCTGCGCTACTTCCTGGCCGTCGCCGACACCCTGCATTTCGGCCGCGCGGCCGAGCGCCTGGGCATGTCGCAGCCGCCGCTCAGCCAACAGATCCGCCAGTTGGAAACCCTGCTCGGTGCGCGCCTGTTCCTGCGCGCCAATCGCCGCGTGGAACTCACCGATGCCGGCCGCGTCCTGCAGGAGCAGGCACGTGAGGTGCTGGCCCGGGTCGACACCGCGATTGATCTGACCCAGCGCGCGCAACGCGGCGAAACCGGCGAGCTGCGCATCGGGCTGACCCGTGCCACGCCGCTGTCCACGCAGATTCCCCGGGCGATTTTCGCCTACCGCCAGCAGTTTCCGGAGGTGCAGTTGAAGCTGCGCGAGATGAACACGCTGCAGCAGATCGATGCGCTGATGGCCGGCGAGCTGGACGTCGGGCTGATCCGCAAACGTGCTTTGCCGGCACCGTTGATGTCGCGCAAGCTGTTCAGCGATCCACTGGCGCTGGTGGTGCATGGCCAGCATCCGCTGGTACGCGGTCTGGCCGCCGACGCACCAGTGGCATTGCGGCTGTTTGCCCATGAGCCGTTCGTGGGTTTCCTGCGCGAGGTCGGCGCGGGCATCCACGATCATTTCATCGCATTGTGCCGCAGCGCCGGCTTCACCCCGCGTATCGTGCAGGAAGCCGGTGAGGCCTCGACGTTGATCAGCCTGGCCGCCTCCGGGCTGGGCGTGACGGTGCTGCCATCCTCGTGCAGCCATATCCAGGTCGACGGTGCACGTTTTGTCGCCCTGAGCGACCGCGCCGCCAGTTCGGAAGTGCACGTGGCCTGCCGGCGCGGTGCGGCCTCGCCGCTGATCGCGCACTTCACCCGGCTGCTGCAGGGCGTCAGCGGCTGAGCGCGAGCGCGGCGGCGGCGGTCGGTTGCACGCGCTGCCGCAGCCGCCAGGCAATCGCGCCGCCGGCCACGGTCAACACGCCGACGAAGCCGCACACGCCCAGCCAGTCCCAGTGCGTGTAGAACACGCCGCCGATCACGCCGGCCACGCTGGAGCCCAGGTAATAGGCGAACAGGTACAGCGCCGAGGCTTCCGCGCGCATCGCCCCGGCACGGCTGCCGACCCAGCTGCTGGCTACCGAGTGCCCACCGAAGAAACCAAAGGTCACCAGCGCGATGCCCAGGGCCATGCAGCCCAGCCACGGCAGCGCCAGCAGCACGATGCCCAGCGCGATCAGCCCGTAGCAGATCGCCAGCACGCGGCTGCGACCATGCCGGTTGGCCTGCTGCCCCATCCACGCCGAGCTGAAGGTGCCCACCAGGTACACGCTGAAGATCAGCCCGACCACGGTCTGGCTCAACCCATAGGGCGGGGCGAGCAGGTGGTAGCCCAGGTAGTTGTAGAGGGTGACGAACACACCCATCAGCACGAACGCGGTGGCGAACAGCCACGGCAGCCCGGGATCGGCGAACAGACTGCGCCAGCGTGCCGGCAGTTCGCGCAGGCCGCCGCGACGGCTCTGGAAGTGGCGGGAGGGCGGCAGCTGGAACCACAGCAGCACGGTGCTCAGCAGCGCGATCGACGACACCACGCCGATGCCCCAGCGCCAGCCCCAGTGGTCGGCCACGATGCCGGCGATGAGACGGCCGCTCATGCCGCCGATCGCATTGCCGCCGATGTACAGGCCCATGGCCAGGCCCAGCGCGCGGCTGTCCATTTCTTCGGCCAGGTAGGTCATGCCCACCGCCGGCACGCCGCTCAGCGCGATGCCCAGCAGCGTGCGCAGCACCAGCAGGGTGGACCAGTCATCGACCATCGCCGTCGCCACCGACAACACGCTGGAGGCCAGCAGCGCGGCGACCATCACCCCGCGGCGGCCGATGCGGTCGGAGATCAGCCCGGCGATCAGCATCGACACCGCCAGCAGCCCGGTGCTCAGCGACAGGGTCAGCGCGCTGTTGGCTGCCGAGACGCCGAAGTGCCGGCTGAACTCGGGCAGCAGCGGCTGCACCGTGTAGAGCAGGCCGAAGGTGGAAAAACCGGCCAGGAACAGTGCCGCGGCGGTGCGCCGGAACGCCGGCGTGCCTTGCTGGATGTGGTCCGCAGCCGCTGCCGTGGCGGGGGCCTGGGGGCTGCGGGCGGGGACCGCTGCGGTGTCGCCATTCATGCCGGTAAGGCCCGTGTGTCCGGGCCGGAGTGAAGAGTCAGCGCTCAGGATAGGCAGCGCCGACAGGTCGATCCATAACCTGGACTGTCTGGATCGAGACGTCCGACATCTCGATTCAGATCACGCGCCGGGTTAGAGGGACTGCCAGGTCAGGCCCTCGCCGCGCCGGTAGTAGACCCGCGCGGCCTTGCCATACAGGGCGGAGGCATCCACCAGACCGAAATAGCGACCGTCGGCGCTGTTGCCACGGTGGTCGCCAAGCATCAGCACCTTGCCGGCCGGCACGGTCAGGCCGCTGATGTCCGGACCGCCGCCCTGGCCGAGGTCGAGCTGGGCCAGGTGCTGGCCGAAGTCCTCGATCTCGCCCGCGCCGGCCTCGGCCAGCGGCTGGCCGTTGAKGCTCAGGTGGCCCTCGTGCAGTTCCACCCGGTCACCGCCGACGGCGGCGATGCGCTTGATCAGGCGGATGCCGTCCACCGGCGAGTCGAACACCGCCACGTCGCCGCGCTGCGGCTGGCCGGTGTGCAGCAGTTCAACCGAGGTGAACGGCAGGCGCAGACCGTAGGCGCGCATGTCCACCACCACCCGGTCGCCCGGCATCAGGGTGTGCTGCATCGAGCCGCTGGGCACCTGGTAGTGGTTGGCCAGCGAGTCGCGTGCGGCCAGCAGCAGGCCGAGCATCACCGCCAGCGGGAGCGCTTCCTTCTTCAGCCAATGCAGCATCCGGTTCGGGGCAGCAGCGGTGGAACTATCCATGGCAGGGCGCTCTCAAGGGGTCTGGTTGTGACCGGCCGGCGGTGGCCAAGTTCCCGGTGGTTGGTGCAGAAGCTACGCGATATTTACGCGCGGAAGCGGCCACCGGCATGGCGGTTTTACGGGCCCCGGTCGCATCGTGGCGTCACCGCGCCGCAGGGCGCTTGTTCGAGGTGTTCCATGACCATCCTGATGATCCGGCACACGCCGCCTGGCGCGGCGCCGGATGCCGCGCCGGTGCCTGCCCGGGTCGCCGGGCACCGCCTGGCCTGCCGCGATTGCGACTCGCTGCCGGCGCTGGTGCGTTGCCTGCAGCGGGCCCAGCGCAGCCGTCCTGCCTTGGTGCTGATTGCCACGACCGCCGTCGATGGCCATCAGTGGGCGCGTTACGGCCAGGCGCTGCGCAGTGCGCTGGAGGCGTTGCCGGCGCCGTACATCGAGATGGCCAGCAACGACGACGACGCGCTGGATGACCACCTGCACCCGCAGCACGCACCGACCGCGCGGGTGGTGTGCAGCAGCGGCCGCGACGATGCCTGCCGGCTGTCGCTGGCGATCGCCGCGCGTCGCCTGCAGGTCGTGCCGGAGGGGGCCTGAGCCATGTCGATCTTCATCATTCGCGGGCCGGAAGCAGCCGGTCCGCTGATCCGCACCGCGCAGCCGTTGCCGGCACCGGTGTTGAAATCGCTGGTGCACCGTGCGATCGATGCCGGCACCACGGTGGCAATCCGCGCCTGCGGCTCCGAACAGGAACTGCTGGACGCGCTGCGCGTGGCCGACCACAGCCGCGGCGAGGTGACGCTGCTCGATCCGGGCGCCTGCGTAGGCAGCGTGCGCCTGCACCGGTTGCTGCCGCATCTGCACAATGTCTACGTGGAAGTGCACGACGATGACACCCGGACGCCGGAGGCGTGCCTGCCGGCGGACGTGGGCCAGCGTATCGGTGTGGCGCACGGGTACCGCGCGCAGAGTTACATGCATGCACTGGAGATCGCGTTGGACCATCTTGGGTGCAGCGAGATCGTGGAAGGCGTGCACGTGGGGACGTGAGGGGTATTGCCGCCACGCGGGGCGGTCGGTGGGTCGGGCACTGGGCCCCATRCCCTTTCCGGCGAATGTCCCCCGGCCTGGCGGCCTCCTCCTTGATTTTGCCCAGGCGCCTRCCGGCCGCTACGGGGCTCGGCTTGCGGTAATCAAATAGAAGCCAGGCGTTTTGACGCTGGTCGGTGGGTCGGGCGCTGGGCCCCA
>NZ_JBFULO010000121.1:0-10327 GCF_054049855.1 Stenotrophomonas sp. P5_B8
CTTCTGCGGCGTACTGGACGCAGCCGGCTGTGCGGGTGTGGCTGGCGGGGCGATCCGGCTGCCGGACGGTTTGGCGGCCGAGGGCGTTGCCGGTGCTGCGGACGGGTCGGTCGCCGGCTCGGTCGCCGCCGGGGCCGGCGACAACGGAGCCACCGCCGTCGCGGCCGGGTTCACCGCCGGCTCCGCAGGTGCCACCACGCTGCCATCCGGCGCAACGCCATTGACCGGCTCGCTCTGCGCCGGCAGGGTGACCTTGACCTCGAACATGTACGGCAAGGCGCTGATGTCAGAGACCGGACCGGTCGGGGCCTTGCCCTCATCCGGCTTCTTGGCCTCGATCACCGTCAGCTCAGGCTTGCTCATCCAGCCCGAGCTTTCCAGATTGCGCATGTACGCGCTGACCCGGGCGTTGGACTGGGTCCGGCCTTCCAGGGTGAGGATGTCGCCTTCCTGCTTGAGCGCGGTCAATACCACGCCATCAGGGATGGTGCGCACGAGCGCATCGAACAGGTGGACCATCTGCGAGCGCTTGGCCTGCAGTTCCTCGATCACCTTCTTGCGCGCCAGCAGACGTTCCTTCTGGCGGTCAAGGCGGTCGATCTCCTTGTTCTGTTCCTTGACCTTCTCGATCTCGGCGGTCAAAAAGCTGTTGCGCTCGCTCTGGCCACTGACCTGCCGGTCGTAGTAGAACCAGATCAGCAGCGACAGCAGCACCCCGCCGATGGCGGCGAAGCCGAGCATGCCGTAGAAATCACGCTGGCGTTGCTTGCGCCGCTCGGCGCGCCAGGGCAATAGGTTGATTCTCGCCATCAGTCGAAGCTCCTCAGCGCCAGACCGGTGGCGATCATCAGCGCCGGGGCGTCCTGGGCCAGGGCATGTGCCTGTACCTTCGGACCCAGCGTCATCTGCGCCAGCGGATTGGCCACCACGGTGGCCACGCCCAGCTGCTCTTCCACCATCTCCGGCAGCCCGGCCAGCGCCGCGCAACCGCCGGCCAGCACGATGTGATCCACGCGGTTGAATTCACTACCGGCATAGAAGAACTGCAGCAGACGGCTGATCTGCTGGACCGTGGCTTCCTTGAACGGCTCCAGCACTTCCATTCCGTAGCTTTCCGGCAACCCGCCCTGACGCTTGGCCAGGCCGGCTTCCTCGTAGGTGAGGCCATAGCGGCGCATCACTTCGTCGGTCAGCTGCTTGCCGCCGAACACCTGTTCGCGGCTGTACAGGCTACGCCCGCCACGCAGGACGTTCAGGGTGGTCATGGTGGCACCGATGTCCACCAGCGCGACCACGCCATCGCTGGCGATCGGCAGCTCGCTGGCGACCAGGGCAAAGGCGTTCTCGACCGCGAAGGCCTCCACGTCCATCACCCGGGCGACCAGACCGCCCAGCTCCAGCGCCGATTGGCGCAGCTCCACGTTCTCCGAGCGCGATGCCGCCAACAGCACCTGGACCATTTCCGGGTTGTTGGGAATGGCGCCCAGCACCTCGAAGTCGAGGTTCACTTCCTCGATCGGGTACGGGATGTAATTGACCGCTTCGAGCTCGACCTGGGCTTCCATGTCGTTCTCGTCCAGGTCGGCAGGCATCGGGATCAGCTTGGTGATCACCGCCGAACCGGCCACGGCTGCGGCAGCGTGCCGGGCCTTGGTACCGGAACGGTTCACGGCACGTCGAATAGCCTCGCCGACAGCCTCTACCTCAACAATGTTCTTTTCCACCACCGCATTCGGCGGAAGTGGTTCCACAGCGTAATGTTCCACGCGAAAGCGATTGCCACTGCGTGAAAGCTGCAAGAGCTTTACTGCAGTCGAGCTGATGTCGACGCCAATAAGCGGCGACTGGCTTTTTGGGATAAGCCCCACGGTTTCTCCCCTGCCGACGGGCACTTGGACGCAGAACCTGCGCCCGCGCATTAATAACGTTTTTTTTGCAAATCGCAACTGTCATGCTGTGAAACGTGCATCACGGCACGTTTCACGCGTCCCCAGACGATGATTGAGTTGCGCTCCCCAGGATCGGCCCCAGCCGCTCCCTTGCGTAATCTATACTCTGCGGCCACGAAATTCGCAATCGGAATCTGTCCCTGATGACACGCTTTCGCCGCTGGCTGCGCTGGTTGCTGGTCGCCTTCCTGGTCCTGGCCCTCATCGGCGCGGCCGTTGCGGGCGGCCTCTACTACGCCGTTTCCTCCAAGCTTCCGGACGTGCAGAGCCTGCGCGACATCGAGATGCAGGAGCCCATGTACGTCTATGCCAGCGATGGCAAGCTGATGGCCGTGTTCGGTGAATCCCGGCGCACCCCGATCACCATGAAGGAGGTCCCCGAGCGCCTCAAGCAGGCCTTCCTGGCGACCGAGGACGCGCGGTTCTACCAGCACGGCGGGGTCGACTACAAGGGCATCGGCCGCGCGGTGTGGCTGCTGGCCACCACCAACGACAAGCGCGTGCCGGGTGGGTCCACCATCACCCAGCAGGTCGCYCGCCAGTTCTTCCTGAGCTCGGAGTACAGCTACACCCGCAAGCTGGCCGAGATCCTGCTGGCGCGCAAGATCGAGTCCGAGCTGAGCAAGGACGAGATCTTCGAGCTGTACCTGAACAAGAGTTTCTTCGGCAACCGCGCCTACGGCGTCGCCGCCGCGGCCGAGTTCTACTACGGCAAGAAGCTGGGCGAGCTGGACCTGGATGAGATGGCCTCGCTGGCCGGCATCCCGAAGTTCCCCTCCTCCGGCAACCCGATCAGCAACCCCGAACGCGCCCGTGAGCGCCGCGACTTCTATGTGCTGCAGCGCATGGCCAGCCTGGGCTTCATCAGCCAGGCCGAGGCAGACGCGGCCAAGGCGGTGCCGATGCACGCCAGCGCGCACGAGCCGCCGGTGCAGGTCGAAGCCCCTTACGTGGCCGAGCTGGTCCGCCAGGAAATGATCGCGCGCTTCGGCGGCGACGTGGTCAACAAGGGCTACCACGTCACCACCACCATCAACGCCGAGCTGCAGGCTGCGGCCAACGTCGCGGTGGGCAATGGCCTGCGCGTGTACGACCATCGCCACGGCTGGCACGGTGTGGAACAGCACTTCGACGTTCCCGCCGATGCAGACGCCAAGGCGCTGGCCGCCAAGCTGGTAGGTATCCCGTCCCAGTCCGGGCTGCTGCCGGCAATCGTGGCCTCCACTGCCGCCGATGGCAGCGCCACGGTGGTGCTGGCCAACCGCAACGAACTGGTCCTGCCGGTCGCGGCCAGCCGGTGGGTCAACAAGGCCCCGGCCAAGCTGCTGACCCGGGGCGACCTGGTCCGCGTGCGCGCCGGCGAGAAGGAAGGCGAGTGGTTGATCGACCAGATTCCGCGCGGCCAGTCCGCACTGGTCTCGCTGGATGCCGACAGTGGCGCATTGAAGGCGCTGGTCGGCGGCTTCAGCTTCTCCGGCAACAAGTTCAACCGCGCCACCCAGGCGCGCCGCCAGCCGGGTTCCAGCTTCAAGCCCTTCATCTACGCGGCCGCCTTCGACAAGGGCTTCAACCCGGCCTCGATCGTGCTCGACGCCCCGGTGGTGTTCCGCGACCGTCGCGGCAAGACCTGGTCGCCGCAGAACGACGGCGGCGGCTTCCGTGGCCCCATGCGCCTGCGTGAAGCGCTGGTGCAGTCGCGCAACCTGGTCTCAGTGCGCCTGCTCGATGGCATGGGCGTGGACTACGCGCGCAAGTACATCAGCGAATTCGGCTTCGCCGAGGCCGAACTGCCGCCGAACCTGTCCATGTCGCTGGGCACCGCGTCGCTGACCCCGCTGTCGGTGGCGCGGGGCTACGCGGTGTTCGCCAACGGCGGTTCGCGCGTGGATACCTGGGTGATCGACCAGGTCACCGACCGCGACGGCACCCTGGTGTTCAAGGAAAACCCGGCCATGGCCTGCCGCGAGTGCGCCGGCACCAGTGGCGGCGCCCCGGTCAGCCAGGTCGTGGACGGCTTCAACTTCGGCGCGGCCGCTGCGCCGGCACCGGCGGCCACTGCGGCGGCCAAGCCGCAGCAGCCGATCGAGGCGCCCAAGCCGGTCAACCCGGATGCCAAGGTGGCCCCGCGCGCGATCGACGCCCGTACCGCCTATCAGCTGGTGTCGATGATGCGCGACGTGGTCCAGCGCGGTACCGGTACGGCGGCCAAGGTGCTCGGTCGCGAGGACGTGGGCGGCAAGACCGGTTCCACCAACGATCACCGCGATGCCTGGTTCTCCGGCTTCGGCGGGCCCTACGCCACTACCGTGTGGGTGGGCCGCGACGACTTCCGCTCGCTGGGCTACCGCGAATACGGCGGCAAGGCGGCACTGCCGATCTGGATCGACTACATGCGCGTGGCGTTGAAGGACACCCCGATCGCCAAGAATGACCCGCCCTCGGGCATGGTCCAGGCCACCCTCAACGGCGCGACCGAATGGGTCAAGGTGGAGGACATGGACAAGATCGAAGAGTTCAACGTGGATACCCACGTGCAGCAGGCGGACGACGCCGCGTTCGATATCTTCTGATCGCCCGTGCCGGGTACGCCGGCACCAGGAACGAACACAGGCCGGGCATTGCCCGGCCTTTTTTGTTCGCCGGCCGCGCTTCGTCCGCGCCATCACCCCGGTAGAGCCACCCCATGGGTGGCTGCACGCATTCCCTGATCGCAGGTAGAGCCACCCCATGGGTGGCTGCACGCACTCCCTGATCGCAGGCACAGCCACCCACGGGGTGGCTCTACCCGGTTGTCACATCGCCGGTGTACATTGCCGTGCAGGTCGCCAAGGAGTTCCGGTCATGCATCGAGCCCGTCAGCATGCAGCCACCCAGACCCGCGAGCGTCGCCACCGGCTCGCCCACGAAGCGGCCCGGCTGATGGCCGAAGGCGGGATCCGCGACTACCACCAGGCCAAGCTCAAGGCCGCCGCCCGGCTGGATATCCACGACGACGCCTCGCTACCGCGTAATGCGGAGATCGAAGACGCGTTGCGCGAGTACCAGCGTCTGTTCGCCGGTGCCGACCACGGCAGCCAACTGCGCCAGCGCCGCGAAGCCGCGCTGCGCGCCATGGAGTTTCTGCGGGAGTTTTCCCCGCGCCTGTGCGGGCCAGTCCTGGAGGGCACGGCCGATGCCAACAGCCCCGTGCAGCTGCAGGTGCACAGCGACGATGCCGATGCGGTGCAACGTTACTTCGACGAACACGGCATCCCGGCCGAATCGCGTACGCGCCGCCTGCGTTTGGACCGCGAACGCGCGCTGGACGTGCCGGTCTGGGTGTTCAGCGCCGAAGACCTGACCTTCGACATCGCGGTGCTGCCGTACGACGCACTGCGTCAGCCACCCTTGTCCGCTATTGATGAGAAGCCAATGCGGCGGGCGTCGGCGGCGCAGCTTCGCGAGGTGTTGGCCGCGGCGGAGATCGCCGGGTACGTGACCACACGCGTGTAAGGCGTGCAGTAAAACAGCCGCCAACCCTCACCTGCCCCGAAGGCTCACTCGAGGGTGTGGGCCTTCAGCAGGGTGCAGAGCGCTCAGGATGATTTCCCAATCCGTCTCCCGGGCATTCCCACCGTACGACTACGTGCGCCTGCCGCTGCCACGCTTCATATCCAACCCAACAGCCGTCTCGCCTGTTCGCTGAGCGGCAGCTTTCCGTAAAGGTGATCCAGGAAAACCGGATGGTCGTGAGAGTAGGAGGTCGTCGGGAATCCGACGGTGTCGGCGATTGCGCGCTCCAGCACGTCCCATTCCAGCGTATGTGCCACTTCGGGGGCACCGAACGCCACGCCTTGGTCTGCATCGGATTTCAGGGCCTCCAAGGTGAGCCGCTGCCGGCCACGCCGCGGCAGGTGGCGAGCGAACATCAGCTCGGAAAGCACCCACGGTGCCCCCGCATGGCGACCATCCTCCACGCATGTGCGTAGTCCTGCGGCCTCGCCCTCCAGGTGCAGGAACAGCTCGCAGCCATCGATCAGCCGCTGCAGGGCGGCATTGAACACCATATGCAGGCTGGCCGACGTCCGTACCACGCGGTGATAGTGAAAGTGATGCGTGCCGGGTGAGTTCCCGCGCGCCGAGAGTGACTCGTCCAACTCCTGCTGCACGGTGTAGGCGTTTAGCCACAGGCACGAGTCGACGAACACCGTCAGCCCCAGCTGTTCAAGGATCACCGCCAGCTGCAGCACCTGTTCTCGATCACCGCGCCCATGCGACAGGAACACGTCGGGCTGGAACGCGGGTGCCACGGCCTGCTGCACAGACTCCGCATCCAGTAAGGTACTGCTGTCCATCAGGTAGGCGGCAACGGCCCGCCACGTTGCATGGCACCGCTCCTGGTACGCGGCAGTGGCCGGCGCATCCACCTTCAGCCCRGCGCCATTGAAATTGCGTACGCGCAGCTTCAGCAGCATCGTGATGCCTCCCGTACCACCTGGTAGACCAGCACAACGCCGGCCACCAGCGGCAGATGAAAGGCCAACACGGTCGGGCGGCACAGCACTTTCAGCAACGGCTCGCGCACCGCCGCCAAACGGGCTGCATCGACACGGTAGGAAAGCACCTGGGCCAGGGGCGCATCGCAGGCCGTGTTGTACAACTGCACGAAGGCGCGCTCCCGCTGCAGGAAGAACGCATGAAAGCCCATGAACAGCACGGCGGGCAACACGAACAGCGCCCAATGGAAGGGCGCCTGCTGGCCTACCGCGCGGGCCAGCAGCGCGATCAGCACTGCCACGCTGCCTGCCTTCATCGCCACGGCGCTGTTGGCCAGACGGGCAATGACGCCCTGAAGAATATTCAGATAGCCCAGCCGCCAGGCGATCTGGTTACCGATGGTGTCCATCGCGCTCCCCTTTTCATTGCACAGTGGGCAGGGCTCCCGACGGTGCCCTGCCCTGCACTGCGCGTTACCAACCGATGCCAACACCCAGGCCAACGCTCTGCTCACCGCTGTTGGTGAACGCGCCGTTGAGGCTGAAGGTGGCCGAGCCCTTCTCGTTGAGCACCCGCTGGTAGCCCACGGCCATGGCCGATTCGCCATCGCTGTAGCCCACGCCAGCACCGAGCCGGTTGTAGGTGGCCAGGCCGGCGGTATTCATGGCCATCGCGCTCTGCGCGCTGTTCATCGCCGCCAGCCGGTTGAAGCGCTTGTCCATCTTGTCCAGGCGCTGTTCGACCCCTTTGATCGCGTCATCGGTGTACTCGTTGGCGCGGGCGAGCATCTTCTCCAGATCGGCGGTGCTGACCTGCGGCGTGGGGGTGGGTGCATGGGCGGGTGCGTCCGCCTTGGCCGGCTTGCCGACGTCGTCGGCACTGGCGATGCGAGCACCCCCGTCAGAGGCGGCCTCCGGCGTACCCGATACCGCACCACTGCCTTCCTCCGCAGCCACGGGCGGCGTAGGCGCACTGGCGGTCGCCATTGCGCGACCTTGCAGCGGGGTGTCAACGCGCTGTTCCAGGCCATCGATGCGGCCATCCAGGCGCTGCTCCATGGCATGCAGCTGGCCGCCGTTGACCGCGTCGCGGCTGCCGGGTGCGATCAGACCGTTGGCCACGTTGCCGAGCACCATGCCGTTGGGGCCGGCCAGGTTGAGCTGGTTGAGACCGTCAGTGCGGGTGGAACGGGTTTCCTGGAAGGCCGAGCGGAGCTGGTTCTCCACCCTGTCAACGCGGGTGCCTGTGGTGGTCACGGCACCGTCGAGCACTGCTAGTGCATCGGCGACCGTTTTTTGCGTGCCCCCTTGCAGGTTATAAGTAGGACTGATGATGTTGCCATTTACATCTACGCCTGCATTACCCCCAAGCAAGGCTAGAGACTCATCAAGCTGTGCAATCGTGCTTGTGTCTTCTGCATCTCGACCGCGGGCCACGTTCACAATGCGCCGCTTCTTCGTCAGGTTTCCAACAGAAACAACATTCTCTTCAGTCGCCGTTGAGTCTCCCCCAAGCGCAACTGAGTTCTCCGCTCCAATCTCCACTCTGGAATAACCGCCAAGTGCGGTTCCACTCTTGCTCAGAACTGTAGAGCCAGTTCCAAGCGCGAATCCATTGTCCGCAGCCCCGTCCACGAACGCCGCTCGACCCAGCGCGACTGAGCTCCTTGCTCTTGCCCTTGCATAAGCGCCKACCGCCGTAGCACCATTGGTCTCCTCACCTGCCTCTGCGCTATCGCCAATAGCAACGGAGAACTCACCTGCTTTTGCAGAAGAGCTCTCTTCATCAAAGTCCACAGCAACAAACCGCCCGTCGCTTTCCATCAAGGAAACTCGATGATTGGTGGCAAACAACTGCCCACCATTAACCGCGTCCGTGCTCGCCGCTGAGCTCGCATCTCCCGCCGCCAGTCCACGTACACGACCGCCATTCATATCAATGCTGCCATCCGCGGCAAACTTCACCACGCCGTCCAGATCGGGATCGAAGTTCTCGAATTCGGTGCGCAACTCATCCAGGTCGCGGCGGTTGTCTGTGATGCGCCCATCCTGCCCGGACAGCTGCGAGGAGTGCGTCGCCAGTACCCCTTCATGGGCCGTCACTTTCTGCTGGGTGCCAAACAACTGCTTGCCTGTAACCGCGTCGGTACTGGTCGCACTCAGGGTGCCATCCGCCACGCCACTCAGTTTGCGCGCTGCATTGGACTTGTTGCGCAGGTCCAGCGTGGTGCCGGTGTTCTGAGCACCCAAGCGCAGGTTCCCGCTGGCTGACACCTGGCTGACCAGGCCTTCCAGAGCCGTCGCACGGGTTACGACTCCGTCCGCCGTTCGCTGTGCGGCGGTCGCTGCGGCTTGCGCCGTGGTCGCCGTGTTCTGCGCCGCGGTCACGTTGGTGTTGGTGGCATTGAGCTGCTTGCCCGTAACCGCTTCGGTACTGGCGGCACTRAGAGTGCCGTCAGCCACGCCGCTCAGTTTGCGTGCCGCGTTCGACCTGTTGCGGACGTCCAGGACGGTACCGGTGTTCTGCCCACCCAGGCGCAGATCGCCGGTCGCCGACACCTGGCTGACCATGCCTTCCAGTGCCGTCGTACGCGTCACTACCCCGTCCGCCGTTCGCTGTGCAGCGGTCGCGGTGGTCTGTGCTGTCGCAGCAGCGCTGTGTGCTGCCGTCACGCTGGTGTTGGTAGCCGCGAGCTGCTTGCCGGTCACCGCCTCAGTGCTGGTGGCGCTCAGCGTTGCATCGGCCACGCCGCTGATCTTGCGGTTGGCGTTGGATTTGTTGCGCACATCCAGCGTCGTGCCCGTGTTCTGCGCGCCAAGACGCACAGTGCCAGCGACTGCTGTCTGGCTGACCAAGCCCTCCAATGCGGTTGCGCGGGTGGTCAAGGCATCGGCCGTGCGCTGGGCCGCACCCGCTGCAGTCTGCGCGCTGGTGGCGGTGCTCTGTGCGGCGCCGACGAGGGTGTTGGTCGCGTGCAGTTGGCTGCCGGTGACCGCATCGGTACTGCCCGCGCCGATGGTGCCGTCCGCCACGTACTGGATCTTGCGCTTCCCGCTGGCGTTACCCACAGAAACCGAATTGTCCGAAGCGGTGACAGAKCCGGCGCCCAAGGCCACCGCATTGCCATGGGTGGCACTGCTGCGATCGCCCAGTGCCAGCGCACTGCCCCCGCCTGCCTTGGCCAGGTTGCCCAATGCCGTGGCGTAGGTGCCGGTGGCGACCGCCTCGCGGCCGACCGCCGTGGCCTGGTTGGCGGTCGCCTGCGCGCTGAAGCCCAGCGCCGTGGCGTGCGTCCCCTGCGCCTTGGCCGAGGTGCCGCTGGCCAATGCGCCGGTTCCGGTGGCGGTGGCTTTGTTGGCCGCCGTCATGGCGGTGCCGGTGGCCGTGGTGTTGGCCGCCACCGTCGCCTTGGCCGCAGCCCCATCGGCAGCGGTCTTGGCTGCCGTAGCGGTGCTGGTGGCCGTACTCACGGCCTGGTTGGTGGCGTGCAGCTGTTGCCCGGTCACCGCATCGGTACTGGTGGCGCTCAACACGCCGTTGTCGATGTTCTGGATGCGGCGCTTGGTTCCATTCCGGTTGGCCACGTCCAGCACGGTGCCAGTGTTGGAACCGCCGACACGGATCGTGCTGCTGGTTGACGTCTGCGTGACCAGCGAGGCACCAGCCAGAGCGCGATCTGCGGTGGATTTTGCTGTATTGGCGGTGGTGCGGGCCGCGTTTGCAGTGGTCGTGGCAGCCGCCAGTCGTTCATTGGTGGCATTGAGTTGCCGGCCAGTCACCGCGTCAGAGCTCGATGCGTTCAGCACGCCGTCTGCAACGTTCACAATGCGGCGTTTGGTCAGGTAATTGCCGACGGAGACGGTGTCGACTTCAGTTGCGCTCGATCCTCGTCCAAGCGCCAC
>NZ_JBFULO010000122.1:0-10216 GCF_054049855.1 Stenotrophomonas sp. P5_B8
TGCATGAAGCCGGCCAGCGGCCGGCACTACATTAACTTCGGAAACATGTGCATGGAGCCGGCCAGCGGCCGGCACTACCGGTGACTGAAGGGAGCCGGCCAGCGGCCGGCACTACCGGTGACTGCAGGGAGCCGGCCAGCGGCCGGCGCCCCCGGTCAGCTGCGTCGATCCGGTCTCAGGCGCGCTCGTCCAGCAACGCGCCGAGCATCTGGTCGCTGCGGCGGATCAACGCGGCGTTGGCACTGAAGGTCAGCACCGCGWCCTTTGCGGCAAGCAGGTCTGAAACCGGTGCGCCGGGATCGGGCACGCCCTCGACCAGACTGGCCTGCACCCCGCCTCCGACCACCGAGCTCTGTGCCACCCCGATCCGGGGGGAAGCCTCCACCGGCAAACGCGCCACGTTGGCCGCAGCGGCCTGTACCCCAAGGCTCGCGGCACGCATGCCCGAGCTGGCAATGGACATCACGTTCACGCTGCTGCACTCCACGATGCATGGCCGGCGTCCGATGACGCAGGCATCCAAAGCCGTTAACGGCCGMACCACCACAGACTGTAGAGCCGACCGTTGGTCGGCTGCCCGCCGACACTGCACCACCCCACGTTCGCACTGCCGTCCAAGGGCGCAGTGGTAGCATATCCCCCTGATTTCAGCGCCGAATCCAATGCTCAGTTTCTTCCGTCGCAAAAAGCCCCAGGACGCTCCGCAGGACGCGCCCAAGACCCAGCACTACTCGGCCGAAGAGCTGGCAGCGGCGTTCCCGCAGGCCAGTGAAGACGGCCCGTCGGCGCCCGCGCCCGTCCAGCCGCCGGCTGCCACGGTTCCCAGCGTCGTCATGCCGGTGGCCGCGCCTGCACCAGCGGTCGCGCCGGTTGCGCCCGCGGAAGCGGCGCCGCCGGTCGTCCCGGCACCGGCCGCACCGGTCGTGGAAGCACCTGCGGCACCGACGGCGCCGGTCGTAGCGGCACCTGCGGCACCGGTCGCACCCATCGTCCAGACCGCCCCGGTCGCCATCGCCGAACCGATCGCCGCCCCGCTGCCGCCGCCGGTGCTGGTCGCCAGCGAAATCGTGCAGGAAGCCGCGCAGCCGCTGGCCACCGTGCCCGATGACAACAGCGCCCCCGCCGCCGCGCCGGGCAAGCCCGGTTGGCGCGACCGGCTGCGCAACAGCGTCATCGCGCGCAGCTTCGGCGGTCTGTTTTCGCGCAACCCCAAGCTCGACGACGACCTGCTGGATGAACTGGAAACCGCGCTGATCACCGCCGACGTTGGTGTCGGTGCGACCACCGCATTGGTCGAAGGCCTGCGCAAGCGCATGAAGGCGCGCGAATTCGCCGATGCCAACGCGCTGCTGGCCGCGCTGCGTGGCGAACTCATCGCGATCCTGCAGCCGGTGTCCAAGCCCCTGGTCATCGACCGCAACGCCAAGCCCTTCGTGGTGCTCACCGTCGGCGTCAACGGCGTCGGCAAGACCACCACCATCGGCAAGCTGGCCAAGCGCTTCAAGGACGACGGCCACAGCCTGATGCTGGCCGCCGGCGACACCTTCCGCGCCGCCGCCGTGGCCCAGTTGCAGGCCTGGGGTGAGCGCAACGGCGTGGCCGTGATCGCGCAGGGCCAGAACGCCGACGCCGCGTCGGTGGCGTTCGACGCCCTGCAGGCCGGCAAGGCGCGCGGCACCGAGGTGCTGATCGCCGACACCGCCGGCCGCCTGCACACCCAGGGCGGGCTGATGAACGAACTGGGCAAGATCCGCCGCGTGCTCGGCAAGATCGACCCGGCCGCCCCGCACGAAGTGCTCATGGTCATCGACGGCACCACCGGCCAGAACGCGCTTTCGCAGCTGCGTCAGTTCCATGCCGCGGTCAACGTGACCGGGCTGGTGGTGACCAAGCTGGACGGCACCGCCAAGGGCGGCGTGGTGTTCGCGCTGGCGCGCGAGTTCAACATTCCCATCCGCTTCGCCGGCATCGGCGAGCGTCCGGAAGACCTGCGCGTGTTCGACCCAGAAGCCTTCGTCGACGCGCTGCTGCCCGACGCACTGGGCGGCTGACCGGACGGCGCGCGGGACATACGCGCGCCTCCGGTAGAGCCACCCCATGGGTGGCTGCTCGACMAGGCTGGCCCGCGCTTATGCGGCGGCCGGCGCAGCCAGATTCAGCGCAGCCACCCATGGGGTGGCTCTACCCCCTCACCGGGAATCCCCTTGCCACGCCAGCCAACCGCCAGCGCCCCCACGCCCACCGACGATGCCTTCGTCGCGCGCCTGCTGCCGTGGTTCGACGGCCACGGCCGGCATGATCTGCCGTGGCAGCATCCACGCTCGCCGTACCGGGTGTGGCTGTCGGAGATCATGCTGCAGCAGACCCAGGTCAGCACGGTCATCCCCTACTTCCTGAAATTCCTGCAGGTGTTCCCCACCCTGCCCGCCCTGGCGGCCGCCAGCAACGATGCGGTGATGGCGCAGTGGGCCGGGCTGGGCTACTACGCCCGCGCGCGCAACCTGCATGCGGCGGCCAAGCGCTGCGTCGAGCTGCACGGCGGCGAGCTGCCGCGCGATGTCGATGCGCTGCATGCGCTGCCGGGCATCGGCCGCAGCACGGCAGGCGCGATCCTCAGCCAGGCCTGGAACGACCGCTTTGCGATCCTCGACGGCAATGTCAAACGCGTGCTGACCCGCTACCACGGCATCGAGGGTTTCCCCGGCCTGCCGGCGGTGGAAAAAATGCTGTGGGCATTGGCCGAAGCACACGTACAGCATGTGCCCGACGCGCGCCTGGCCGATTACACCCAGGCGCAGATGGACCTGGGCGCGACGATCTGCACCCGCAGCCGGCCCGCGTGCGCGATCTGCCCGCTGCAGGACGACTGCGTGGCACGCCGCGAAGGCCGCACGGACCAGCTGCCCACGCCCAAACCGAGCAAGACCCTGCCCGAACGCGAGGCGGTGGCGTTGCTGCTGCGCGACGGCAGCGGCCGCGTATTGCTGCAGAAGCGGCCGGACACCGGCATCTGGGCACAGCTGTGGACGCTGCCGCAGGCCGACAGCGGCATGCAGTTGCAGGACTGGTTCGACGCGCACATCGACGGTTCGCTGGAAGATGCCGAGCCGCTGCCGGTGCTGCAGCACACCTTCAGCCATTACCGGCTGCACCTGCAGGTACTGGTGTGCCGGGTGCAGGGCCTGCGCGCGGAAGATCCCGGCCTGCGCTGGGTCGATGCCCAGGCACTGGCCACGCTTGGCCTGCCCGCCCCGATCCGCAAGCTGCTGGAGACCGGCGCGCCGCCCGCATCGCCCAAGCGCCGTACAATGCGACGCGCACCATCCTCACCCGATTCCGAGTAAGCCATGCCCCGCACCGTTTTCTGCCAGTACGAACAACGCGACACCGAAGGCCTGGACTTCGTGCCCTACCCCGGCGAACTGGGCCAGCGCATCTTCAACGGCATCGGCAAGAGCGCCTGGAGTGCCTGGCTGGCGCACCAGACCATGCTGATCAACGAAAACCGGCTGTCGCCGCGCGATCCCAAGCACCGCGCGTTCCTGGAAACCGAGCTGGTGAAATACCTGTTCGAGAAGGACGCCGAGAAGCCGGCCGGATTCGTTCCCGAGGCGTGATTCCAGCGCGCTGCCGACCTGCAGCCGGCAGCGATCGGCTCCTCCGGCGGCACCCCGCTGCCATGCATTCTCCGCCCGCGCGCGCGGCAGTGGCCGGGACGCAACGACCGATCATGAGACGCCCTACGCGACGGCCGAACGGCCGGCACGCAGTTACTTCGCCGGCGCGGCCTGGGCTTCCTCGCGCTCCTGCACCTGCGCCTGGCGCAGCTGCTTCTCCGAGGAACGCAGGGCCTGCACATCCAGCTTGCGGATGCTGTCAATGAAGCACGGCATGTTCATCGGGCCCTGGGTCGGGTCGCGCACCAGCACCTTGTCGAAGCGTGCCGAGACCCGCCCGACCCTGCTGGTCAGCGCGATCGCCGGCGCGTAGTCCAGGCCCTGGCAGGGCCCGCGCAGTTCCAGCAGATAGCCTTCGCTCGGCCGCGTCCACACTGCCAACGCGCTGTCGCCCAGTTCGGTCCAACCCGACAACGATCCGTACAGCGGCATGTCCTGCTGCGGCGGGCCGGCATGGGCACGGTAGAGGGCCAGCCGCTCATCGCCGCTCAAGCGGCCGGTGGTCGCGCAGCCGACCAGGGTCAGGCACAGCGCGGCGGTTGCGATCAGGGTCTTCATGGCGCCTCCATCGGGGATGAATGCGCCGATGATGCACCCCTCGCGTGAGGCCGGCGCCATGGTCGCGCCGGCCATTCAGCGGCCAGCTCAGACCTGGCTGTGGGCCAGTGCGTGCAGGCGCCCTTCGCGCAGCTCCAGCACGCGGTCGAGCTTGCGCGCCAGGCTGCGGTCGTGGGTCACCAGCACCAGGCTGGTGTGGTACGCACGGTTCAACTCCAGCATCAGCTCGAACACGGTGCCGGCGGTCTTGTCGTCCAGGTTGCCGGTTGGCTCGTCGCCCAGCACGCACGCCGGCCGGTTGACCAGCGCGCGCGCCACGGCGGCACGCTGGCGCTCGCCGCCGGACAGCTCGCCGGGCTTGTGCTCCAGCCGATGCCCCAGCCCGACCGATTCCAGCAGGGCCTGCGCGCGGCTCTTGGCCGTCGCCACCGCTTCGCCGCCCAGCAGCCCCGGCATCATCACGTTTTCCAGCGCGGTGAATTCCGGCAGCAGGTGGTGGAACTGGTACACAAAGCCAAGCGCGCGGTTGCGCAGCTGGCCACGCTGGCCGTCAGACAGCCCGGACATGCGCTGGCCGGCCACGAACACCTCACCGGCGGTCGGCGTATCCAGCCCGCCCAGCAGGTGCAGCAGGGTGCTCTTGCCGGCGCCGGAGGCACCGATGATGGCCACCGTCTCACCGGCGGTTACGCTCAGATCCAGGCCGTTGAACACCGGGGTCTGCATGCGACCTTCGGCATAGGTCTTGGCGAGCCCTTCGGCGCGGATCACTTCATCGCCGCGGTTGATCGGCTCATTCATAGCGCAGGGCCTCCGCCGGCTGGGTGCGGGCGGCGCGCCACGCGGGGTACAGCGTGGCCAGGAAGCTCATGGCCAGCGCGATCACGGTGATGACGATGATGTCCGGGGTCTGCATGTCGGTCGGCAGGCCGGTGATGTAGTAGACGTCCTCCGGCAGCAGCTTGACGTTGAACAGGGTTTCGATCGCACCGAGGATGCGCTCCAGGTTCAAGGTCAGGGTGATGCCGCCGATCACGCCGGCAACGGTGCCGATGATGCCGATCAGCGAGCCCTGCACCATGAACACCTGCATCACCCCGCCCGGGGTGAGCCCCAGCGTGCGCAGGATGGCGATGTCGGCCTGCTTGTCGGTGACCAGCATCACCTGCGAGGACACCAGATTGAACGCGCCCATGGCGATGATCAGCGAGAGCAGGATGCCCATCACCACCTTTTCCATGCGCAGCGAGTGGTACAGGTTGGCGTTCTGCTGGGTCCAGTCGCTGACCCGGTAACCGCCGCCCAGGGTGTGGGCCAGGTCCACGCCCACGTCCAGCGCCTTGTCCATGTCATGCAGTTTCAGCCGCACGCCGGTGACCCCGTCCATGCGCAGCACGCGCTCCAGGTCGGCCATGTTGGCGAACGCCACGCCCTTGTCGATTTCGTTGTAGCCGGCCTCGAAGATGCCGCTGACGGTGAAGCGCTTCAGCCGCGGCATCGCCCCGACCGGGGTGCCCTGCACTTCGGCCAGCGTCACCAGCACGGTGTCGCCGACATCCACGCCCAGCCAGATCGCCAGCTCCTTGCCGACCAGCAGGTTGTAGCTGCCGGTCGTAAGGCTGTCGAAGCTGCCCTTGACCAGTTTCTGGTTGATCACCGAGACACCCGGCTCCAGCGCCGGATCGATGCCCTGCACGATCGCACCCTGCACGCGCGGACCGCTGAGCATGGCCTGGATCTCGATATACGGCGCGGCACCCGCTACGCGCGGATCCTTCTTGGCCGTATCCACCGCACGCTGCCAGTCCGACATCGGCGCGCCGTCGGTGGTGATGGTGGTATGGGCGGTCATCTGCAGCAGGCGGTCGCGGATTTCCTTCTGGAAACCACTCATCACCGCCAGCGTGGTGATCAGCACGGTAACGCCAAGGGCGATACCGAGGATGGAGGCCATCGAAATGAAGGAGATGAAACCGTTGCGGCGTTTGGCGCGCAGATAGCGCAGACCGATTGAAACAGGGATGGGTTTGAACATGCAGGTGCGCCGGACAATTCAGGCTATGGTGCCACTGCCGGACGTGAACGGGAAATGCAGTGTGCGCGGACGGCCAGACGCAGTTCACGTCGCGACGCCGGCGCCAGCGTATCGGGCCAGAACAGCCGCCAGCGCCGCCGCCCCTGCTGGCGCCAGGCCAGTTGCAGCAGGACCCCGCGATCGGACAATTGCAGGTCCTCGACGGCCTTGCCGTCTACCTGTGCCAAGGCTTCACCAGGCAGAATCACGATGCGCTGCGCCGGCGTCCGCCAATACCGCCATGCCTCGGCCCCGCCCAACAACAGGGCCAGCAGCGATGCGGGCCAGCGCAGCCCGGCGGGCAGGTCACTGCTGCACAGCGCCCAAGGCGCCAGCGCGGTGATCAGCAGCTGCGCCCCGCACTGCCAGCGCGAGGGGCGCCACTCAAGCCGGCAGGGCGCGGATCCGGGCGATGAGCGCGGCGGGCTGGGCATGCGGGCACTCCTCGTAACCCATGAACCAGCGCCACAACTTATCGTCCTCGCTCTCCAGCAGGAACAGGAAAACCTCGCGCTCTTCGGTAGGGGCCTGCAACCAGCAACGGTCCAGGTAACGGCCGAACAGCTGGTCCAGCTCGCGCATGCCGCGGCGGCAACGCCAGCGCAGCTTCTTCAGTTCAGTGGCTTCGTCCATCGACGTGGATGCATCCATAAAGGCGGCGACCGCTGGGTCGCCCGAAACGACAGCGGCACCAGACCTTCCGGTCGGTGCCGCCGATGTCGCCCGCGCCTGCGCGCGGGCGGTGCTGAAACCACTCAATCAGGCGCGGCGCGCCATCATCAGCTTCTTGATCTCGGCAATGGCCAGCGCCGGGTTCAAGCCCTTCGGGCAGGTCCGCGAGCAGTTCATGATGGTGTGGCAGCGGTACAGCTTGAACGGGTCTTCCAGCTCGTCCAGGCGCGCACCGGTGTCTTCATCGCGCGAGTCGACGATCCAGCGGTAGGCCTGCAGCAGGATCGCCGGGCCCAGGTAACGCTCGCCGTTCCACCAGTAGCTCGGGCAGCTGGTCGAGCAGCACGCGCACAGGATGCACTCGTACAGGCCGTCGAGCTTCTTGCGGTCTTCCGGCGACTGCAGGCGCTCGCGATCCGGCGGCGGCGGGGTCTGGGTACGGATCCACGGCTTGATCGAGGCGTACTGCGCGTAGAAGTGGGTCAGGTCCGGAACCAGATCCTTGACCACGCTCATGTGCGGCAGCGGGTAGATCGGCACTTCGGCCTTGCCGCAGTCGGCGATGGCGCGGGTGCAGGCCAGCGTGTTGGTGCCGTCGATGTTCATCGCGCACGAACCGCAGATGCCCTCGCGGCACGAACGACGGAAGGTCAGGGTCGGATCGACCTCGTTCTTGATCTTGATCAGCGCGTCCAGAACCATCGGGCCGCAGCTGTCCAGGTCGATCTCGTACGTGTCGGTACGCGGGTTGCTGTCGTCGTCGGGACTCCAGCGGTAGATCTTGAAAGTGCGCGTGTTCTTCGCACCGCTCTTGGCGGGGAAGTGCTTGCCCTTTCCGATCTTGGAATTCTTGGGGAGGGAAAACTCGGCCATGGCTGTTCTCGTTGGCTCAGGCGGCTCGCGCTGCGAAGCAGGCGCGGGTTGCACGGAAGATGAGGAAGTCGACACCGCCGGCCAGCGGCGCACGTACCACCCCACCCGGGTGGGTGGCGGTGGTCGCGAGCGCTGCGTGGACGGAGGTCATGCCGCAGGTCTCTTAGTAAACGCGCGGCTTGGGCGGCACCACGTCCACGTCCTTGCTCAACGTGTACATGTGCACCGGACGGTAGTCGAAGCTGCACTTGCCGTTGTCGTCGACGTTGACCAGCGTGTGCTTCTGCCAGTTGACGTCGTCGCGGTCCGGGAAGTCCTCATGCGCATGCGCGCCACGGCTTTCCTTGCGCTGTTCGGCCGAATTGATCGTTGCCACCGCATTGAGCAGCAGGTTGTTCAGCTCGTAGGTTTCGATCAGGTCCGAGTTCCACACCAGCGAGCGGTCGGTCACCTTGACGTCCTGGAAGGAGTCGAAGATTTCGGACATCTTGGCGCAGCCCTCTTCCAGCGTTTTGCTGGTACGGAACACCGCTGCATCGTTCTGCATGGTGCGCTGCATGTTGTCGCGGATGACCGAGGTCGGGGTGTCGCCGTTGGCGTAACGCAGCTTGTCCAGCAGGCCCAGCGCCTTGTCGCACGCATCCGACGGCAGGGTCTTGTGCGGCGCGCCGGACTTGATGGTCTCAGCGCAACGGTTGGCCACCGCACGACCGAACACGACCAGATCCAGCAGCGAGTTCGAACCCAGGCGGTTGGCACCGTGCACGGAGACGCAGGCCGCTTCGCCGATCGCATACAGGCCCGGCACCACCGCATCGGGGTTGTCGCCGACCTTGCGCACGACTTCGCCGTGGTAGTTGGTCGGGATGCCACCCATGTTGTAGTGCACGGTCGGGATGACCGGGATCGGCTGGGAGTGCACGTCCACGCCGGCGAAGATCCGCGCGCTTTCGGCGATACCCGGCAGCTTGTCGTCGATCACGCCCGGGCCGAGGTGGGTCAGGTCGAGCAGGATGTGGTCCTTGTGCTCGCCGACGCCGCGGCCTTCGCGGATTTCAATGGTCATCGAACGCGACACCACGTCGCGCGAGGCCAGATCCTTGTAGTGCGGTGCGTAGCGCTCCATGAAGCGCTCGCCGTTGCTGTTGCGCAGGATGCCGCCTTCGCCGCGCACGCCTTCGGTGATCAGGCAGCCGGCGCCGTAGATACCGGTCGGGTGGAACTGCACGAACTCCATGTCCTGCATCGGCAGGCCGGCACGCATGACCAGACCGCCGCCGTCGCCGGTGCAGGTGTGGGCCGAGGTGGCGCTGAAGTAGGCGCGGCCGTAGCCGCCGGTGGCCAGCACCACGCCGTGGGCGCGGAACAGGTGCAGCGAGCCGTCGGCCATGTCCAGGGCGAGCACGCCGCGGCAGACGCCTTCGTCATCGAAGATCAGGTCGAGGGCGAAGTACTCGATCATGAAGCGCGCGTTGTGCGCCAGCGACTGCTGGTACAGCGTGTGCAGCATGGCGTGGCCGGTACGGTCGGCGGCGGCGCAGGTACGCTGCGCGGACGGGCCTTCGCCGTACTTGGTGGTCATGCCGCCGAACGGGCGCTGGTAGATCTTGCCCTCTTCGGTACGGCTGAACGGCACGCCGTAGTGCTCCAGTTCGATGATGGCCGGAATCGCTTCGCGGCACATGTACTCGATCGCGTCCTGGTCACCCAGCCAATCCGAGCCCTTGATGGTGTCGAAGAAGTGGTAGCGCCAGTCGTCCTCACCCATGTTGCCCAGCGCGGCGGAGATGCCACCCTGCGCGGCCACGGTGTGGGAACGGGTCGGGAAGACCTTGGTCAGGCAGACGGTCTGCAGGCCCTTGGCGGCAAGACCGAACGTAGCGCGCAGGCCAGCACCGCCGGCGCCGACCACGACCATGTCGTACTTGTGTTCCGTAATCTTGTAAGCGGACATCTAATCTGGATTCCTGTCTTGGTGCCTGGACTCAGGCAACGCCGAGCGCAATGCGGGCGACCGCAAACACACTGACGATCGCGCCGAGCACGGCGATGAACTTCRCCGTGGTCTGCAGCGCCAGGGCCAGCAGCGAGTTGTGGATGTAGTCTTCCAGCACGACCTGCAGGCCGAGCTGGGCGTGCCAGAACATCGCGACCAGGAAGCCGACCAGCAGCACCGCATTCCACGGCTTGGACACCGCGTCGGTGGCGGTCACGTAATCGGCGCCGATCAGGCTCAGCACGAACACCAGGAACCAGATGGTCAGGCCGACCAGCGCGGTGGCGGTCAGGCGCTGCATCACGAAGTGCTCGGTGCCGGTCTTGGCGGCGCCCAGGCCACGCACGTTCTTCAGCGGGGTACGGT
>NZ_JBFULO010000123.1:0-10110 GCF_054049855.1 Stenotrophomonas sp. P5_B8
GGTCAGCCGATGTCCGCGCCTCTGCCGCCGGACCAGCGTGCGGGGCTGCTGCAGGCGACCGACAAGCCCATGTACTTCGCTCCCGGCACGTTCAAGCTTGCCGCGATGTCGTTGGCGACGTTCGGCCTGTACACGATGTACTGGTTCTGGCGTAACTGGCAGGCCATCCAGCGCGAAAGCGGCCAAGACCTGTGGCCGTGGGCACGTGCAGTGTTCTGCCCGCTGTGGTGCTTCTCCTGCTTTGCCCAGCTCGCCGATCTGGTGCGCGGCCGCCGCCGCGAACTGGCCTTTCCAGTGGCGCTGCTGGGCATTGTGTTCCTGGTCCTCAACCTGGTCGGCCGGCTGGACAACGCCGCCTCCCTGCTGGCGTTCCTGAGCTTCGTTCCGTTGTTGCCGGTCAACGCGCTACTGCGCCAGTACCATCGCGACGAGCGCATCGACAGCACGCGACTGGACCGCCTGACGATCTGGCACGTCCTGATCCTCCTGGCAGGCGGCATGTTGTTGTTGATGCTCCTGGCGGTGATCATCCTGGGCGAAGTAAGCATCACCCTGCCTGAGGCACGCTGAGCTGGATTGATGATCTGGGTTCATGACCGACTGCACCTGGACACCTTCAATCCCGCTCCGGGAGGTCTGTATGGTGGCAGGCCATCCACCGCGCGCCTGACGGGCGCAGGAGAACTCCCATGCAATCACGAGAACTGGGCAACAGCGGCCTGCGCGTTTCAGCGCTCGGCCTGGGATGCATGGGCCTGAGCTTCGGCTACGGCCCGGCCACCGAAACCCGCGCGGCCACCGCGCTGCTGCACGCGGCGGTCGAACAGGGCGTCACCTTCTTCGATACCGCCGAGGTCTACGGCCCGTTCCGCAACGAGGAACTGCTTGGCCAGGCGCTGGCGCCGTACCGCGACCAGCTGGTGATCGCCACCAAGTTCGGGTTCAAGGACGGGCATGCCGATGCCGGCCTGGACAGTCGTCCCGAGCGTATCCGCGCGGTGGCCGAGGCCAGCCTGTCGCGGTTGAAGACCGACCGCATCGATCTGTTCTACCAGCACCGGGTCGATCCCCATGTGCCGATGGAAGACGTCGCCGGCACGGTCCGGGATCTGATCGCCGAGGGCAAGGTGAAGCACTTCGGTTTGTCCGAAGCCGGCGTGGACAGCATCCGTCGCGCGCATGCGGTGCAGCCGGTGGCCGCACTCCAGAGCGAGTACTCGTTGTGGTGGCGCGAACCCGAGCAGAGCGTGCTGCCGGTGTTGGAGGAACTCGGGATCGGCTTCGTCCCGTTCAGTCCCCTCGGCAAGGGTTTTTTGACTGGCGCGATCAACGTCGATACGCAGTTCGCCGCCGATGACTTCCGCAACAGCGTGCCGCGTTTTGCCGCTGATGCGCGCCAGGCCAACCAGGCCCTGGTCGACCGCATCAGTGCCATTGCCACGGCCAAGGGCGCCACGCCGGCACAGGTCGCCCTGGCCTGGCTGCTGTCGCGCAAGCCGTGGATCGTGCCGATTCCCGGCACTACCCAACTGCATCGCCTGGCGGAAAACCTGGGCGCGGTATCGCTGCAGCTCGATGCCGCCGACCTGCAGCAGATTGGCGATGCGCTGGACAGCATCGCCATCGTCGGCGACCGCTACAACGCCGCGCGACAGGCGCTGGTCGCGCGCTGAGCTGGCATTCGTCTGCCCGGACGCACGACCAACGGTCGTGCGTTACCGGTGCATGGCGTAGCGACGTCGGCCATCACGCCACGCACCGGACATCCCGGTAGGTACCGACCATGGGTCGGCACGCCTCCTCAGCCCCGGATGAACGCCAACAGGTCCGTATTGATCACGTCCGCGTGCGTCGTGCACATGCCATGCGGGTAGCCCTTGTAGACCTTCAACGTGCCGTGTTTCAGCAGCGTGATCGACAGCTCGGCCGAGTCGGCGATCGGCACGATCTGATCGTCGTCGCCGTGCAGCACCAACACCGGCACGTCGATCTTCTTCAGGTCCTCGGTGAAGTCGGTTTCTGAAAACGCCTGGATGCAGTCGTAGTGCGCGTTGATCGCGCCGGCCATGCCCTGCCGCCACCAGTTGTCGACCACGCCCTGCTGCACCGGCGCACCCTCGCGGTTGAAGCCGTAGAAGGGAATGGGCACCTCGCGGTAGAAATTGGCGCGGCCGGCGAGCAGTTGCGCGCGGAAGCCGTCGAACACGTCCTTGGGCGTGCCGCCGGGATTGGCCGCGCTCTTGATCATGACCGGCGGCACCGCACCGACCAGCACCGCCTTGGCCACGCGGCCGGGTTTGGCCTGGGCCACGTAATGGGCCACCTCGCCACCGCCGGTGGAGTGGCCGACATGGACCGCATCGCGCAGGTCCAGGTGGTCGACCAGTGCGTTGACGTCGGCCACGTAGGTGTCCATGTCATGGCCCCCGCTGGTCTGCGAGGAACGGCCGTGGCCGCGCCGGTCATGGGCGATCACCCGATAGCCCTGCAACAGGAAGAACTGCAGTTGGGTATCCCAGTCGTCGGCGCTGAGCGGCCAGCCATGGTGGAACACGATGGGCTGGCCGTGGCCCCAGTCTTTGTAAAAAATCTCGGTCTTGTCGGGCGTGGTGACAAAAGGCATGACGCGGACTCCGGGGGAGGGAAGGGCGGGGCGGGAAGTGCCTTGGCATGCTGCGCAGCAGCGCGTTCAGCCGGCATGAAAGACCGATGTCGATTTCCCCCGCCCTGGTGCGTCGTAGGAGCAGAACCGTCCATTCCGGCGCGGTCGCACCCCCCCAGCGAGGCAACGTCATGCGCGATACCCCCAAGGTCAATGGCCCGGCGTCGTATTTCCCGTCCATCGAGAAGACCTACGGCCAGCCGGTCGGGCACTGGCTGGCGCTGCTGGCAGCCCAGGGCGGGGGCAGGCACATGGAACTGGTGGCCTTCCTCAAGACCGAGCACGGGCTCGGCCATGGGCATGCCAATGCGCTGGTGGCGCACCATCTCAGGAGCGGCTGACCCCGCAGAGGGGCGGCTGAATCGCGTTCACCTGCAACTGTCACGCCGATCGTGTCTAATACCGCTCCCCACGTTCACCCCCCACCCCCATGTCCCTTGATTCCCATGGCCCCGCGCCGTGCGACGACGCTGACGGCCACCTGGTCACCGCCGGCCCGCTGACCCCGCCGCCGGACAGTGCCGGTACCGTCGCCGACGAAACAGCGCTGCGCCATTCGGTGGCCGAGGACGTGCAGGGCATGGTCCTGGCCACGTTGGTGGCCTCGCTGGGGCTGGCCATCTTCGCCAAGGGTGGGCTGATGATCGGCGGCATGGCCGGGCTGGCGTTCCTGGCCCACTACGCCTTCGGCTGGAATTTCGGCCTGGTGTTCGTGCTGGTCAATCTGCCGTTCTACTGGGTGGCCGTGCGCCGGATGGGCTGGGAGTTCACCCTGAAGACCTTTGCCGCGGTCACCGCCTGCGGCGTGCTCACCGACCTGCTGCCGCGCTGGGCCGACTTTGCCCACATCGCCCCGCTGTACTCGGCGCTGGTGGGCGGCGCGCTGGCCGGGCTGGGCATCCTGTTCTACATCCGCCACCGCGCCAGCCTCGGCGGCATCGGCATCCTCGCGGTGTACCTGCAGCGCACCCGTGGCTGGAGCGCAGGCAAGGTGCAGATGTCCTTCGACACGCTGCTGATGTGCGTGGCTTTCTTCGTGCTGTCCCCGTCCCAGGTGATGTACTCGGCCATCGGCGCGGTGGTGCTCAGCCTGGTGCTGATGTTCAACCACCGGCCGGGCCGGTACATGGGCGTCTAACCGGTAGGTGCCGACCGCTGTCGGTGCGCGATCCCCGCCACGGTCAACACCAACGGTAGCCGTCTACCGACCGGCCGACGCGGGCCGCGGGTCGGCACGCAGTTTCTGCAGCCGCGCGTACACCGGGCAGTCCGGGCTGTGCGCGCCGGGCAGGTAGCCCAGGCTCATCAGGAACTCGCCGGTGATCTCACCGCCGGTGAAGCGGAACGTCTTCTTGAACAGCTTCACCCACCCCGCCTTGTCCTGCGGGTGGTGCGCGTCCAGCCACGCCGCAAAGCTGCCATGGCTGGCCCGCAGCTGCTGGATCACTTGCGCGTTGTGGACCGCCGCATGCACCTTGAGCCGGTTGCGGATGATCCGCGCATCGCCCAGCAGGCGCTCGATGTCGCGTTCGCCATACGCGGCCACCGTGTCCACGTCGAAGCCGTCGTAAGCCGCCCGGAAGCCCTCGCGCTTCTTCAGGATGGTTTCCCAGCTGAGCCCGGCCTGGTTGATTTCCAGCAGCAGGCGCTCGAACAGCTCGCGCTCCTCGCGTTGCGGGAAGCCGTACTCGTGGTCATGGTAGTGGCCGTGGACGGGATGGCCGGGGGCGATGAGGCAGTAGCCGGACACGTACAGCTCCTTGGAATGGCGGGTCAACCGCGCAGGCCGGGGCACGCGCAGGTCTGCATTATGTCAGCGCGAAAGCGCACATCGCGGCCAGCGGCTAGAATGGCCCCCATGTCCGAGCTTTCCACCTCCCTCGCCCATCACCTGCTGGTCGCGCTGCCGTCGCTGACCGATCCCACCTTCGCGCGCAGTGTCGCGCTGATCTGCCAGCACGACGACAACGGTGCGATGGGGGTGCTGGTCAACCAGCCTTCCGAGTACACGCTGGGCGAAGTGCTGGCGCAGATGGATATCGACACCGACGACAGCGCCCTGCGCGGGCAGGTCGTGCTCAATGGCGGCCCGGTGCATCCCGAGCGCGGCTTCGTGCTGCATGACGATGCACGCGGCTGGGATTCCAGCCTGGCCGTTGGCCAGGGCGTGTTCCTGACCACCTCGCGCGACATCCTCGAAGCGATGGCGCGCGGCGAAGGGCCACGCAATGCGCTGGTCACCCTCGGCTGCGCCGGCTGGAGCGAAGGCCAGCTGGAAAGCGAGTTGTCCGAGAACAGCTGGTTGGCCGTGCCGGCCGATACCGATATCCTGTTCAGCACGCCGCTGGACCAGCGCTGGCAAGGCGCGGCGTCGCGGATCGGCGTGGACCTGTTCCGCCTCACCGATTACAGCGGCCATGTCTGAGCCGGTCACGCCAGCGGCGTCTGCCGGCACGCCACCGGGCATCCGTCGCGACGGCACGGTGCTCGGCTTCGATGTCGGCTCACGCCGGATCGGTGTCGCGATCGGCAGTTCGTTCGGCACCCATGCGCGGGCGATCGCGGTGATCGACGTGCACGGCAACGGACCGGACTGGGCCGCGGTCGAACGCCTCATCAAAGAGTGGCGGCCCGATGGCCTGGTAGTCGGCGATCCGCTGACCCTGGACGGCCAGGACCAGCCCAACCGCAAGCGCGCGCAGGGCTTTGCCCGCCAGCTGCGGGAACGTTTCAAGCTGCCGGTGGTGCTGGTCGACGAGCGCTCCAGCTCGGTCGAGGCGGCCCGCCGGTTCGCGGTCGAGCGCGCCGAAGGGCGCAAGCGTCGCCGCGATGCCGCCACCCTGGATGCGGTGGCCGCCGCGGTGATCATCGAACGCTGGCTGTCCAGCCCCGACGACGCCACCCCCGTTTCCTGAGCCCAGACCCTGCCCATGACCGCCTCGCAACTTGATTCCGATGGACGCCTGCGTCACCTGCTGACCCTGGAAGGTCTGCCCCGTCAAACCCTGTTGCAGCTGCTCGACCGCGCCGGTCAGATCCGCGATGCGGCGGTTGGCCGGGTCGGCAACAAGCGCCATGTGCTGGGCGGGTCGGCGGTGTGCACGCTGTTCTTCGAACCCTCCACGCGCACCCGCAGCTCGTTCCAGCTGGCCGCGCAGCGGCTGGGTGCGGACGTGCTCAACTTCGATGCGTCCACCTCGTCCACGCGCAAGGGCGAAACCGCCTGCGACACGCTGAAGAACCTGGAAGCGATGGGCGTGCGTGGGTTCGTCGTGCGCCACCCCGACGATGGCGCCGTGGCCGAACTGGCGTCCGCCGCCGGCGAAGGCACCGCGCTGATCAATGCCGGCGACGGCCGCAGCGCGCATCCCACCCAGGGCCTGCTGGACATGCTCACCCTGCGCCAGGCCAAGGGCAGCGATTTCTCGAAGATGAAGGTGCTGATCGTCGGCGATGTGAAGCATTCGCGCGTGGCCCGCACCGACCTGCATGCGCTGCGCACGCTGGGCGTGGGCGAAATCCGCGTCTGCGGCCCGCAGTCACTGCTGCCCGACGATGACACCCTCAAGGGCTGCATCGTCGGCCAGGACTTCGACGCCCTGCTCGAAGGCGCCGACGCGTTGATGATGCTGCGCCTGCAGCGCGAGCGCATGGAAGAAGGCCTGGTGCCCTCGATCGAGCAGTACCACGCGCAGTACGGCCTGGATGCCGCGCGCCTCAAGCGCGCCGGCACCGATGCGGCCGTGCTGCACCCCGGCCCGATCAACCGCGGCGTGGAAGTCACCGACGAAGTGGCCGACGGCCCGCAGTCGTGGGTGCTGCGCCAGGTCGCCAACGGCGTCGCCGTCCGCATGGCGGTGCTGGAAACCCTGCTGGGCTGACCAGCCTGGCGGTGCCGGCCACTGGCCGGCTCCACGACCGACCGGGGTAGTGCCGGCCGCTGGCCGGCTCCACAGCCAACCGGGTAGTGCCGGCCGCTGGCCGGCTCCGCATGAACCTCACCCTCGTGATGAGCCGGCCAGCGGCCGGCACTACCGGTCATGGGGCCAGATGCTCCATGTGTATGGATAGTCCCCGACCTGTTCGGACAAGCCTGCGCGGACCGGATTGCCGAGGATGTACATGGCATGCCGATGCAGGGAATCCTCAGAGCGGACCGCGTGATCGTGATACCCCGCCTGCCACACCGCGCCGCCACGGCCGCGCATGCGGTTGAGTGCCAACGCACTCGATGATTTGAAGCGGCGTGCTACATCGCTCAGTGGTTTTGCGTCCAACTCCAACAGCCAATGCACATGGTCCGGCATCACCACCCAGGCCAAGGAGCGCGCATAGCCGCGCTGATCGATCTCCTGCAGGTGGGTGATGGCAATGGCTGCGGCGCGGGGGTCTGCGAACCAGCGGCGGCGGTTGTCGCAGACCATCGTCAAGACGTAGCTCTGGCCGGGAAGCGAACAGCGGCCTACGCGTAGTCGGGAGGAGCTCATGACGCATCTTCAGCGATCCCACAGCGTCGCGATGCCGGTCGAATACCAAGGCACGTGTGGGGAAGAGCCCCGGTAGTGCCGGCCGCTGGCCGGCTCTGCATGAATCCAACGGCATGGGGAGCCGGCCAGCGACCGGCACTACCGGGGGATTGTGGGTTTATGGGGAGCCGGCCAGCGGCCGGCACTACCCGGCGAATGTGGGTTTATTGGGAGCCGGCCAGCGGCCGGCACCACACGGCGATTGTGGGTTTATCGGGAGCCGGCCAGCGGCCGGCACTACCCGGCGCGATCAGCGGCGCTGCGCGAACAGCCACGCCCACATCGCCGCATCGGCATAGGTGGCATCCCAGGCATTGTGGTTGCCGTCCGGATACTCGGTGTAGCGCACATCGTCGGCGCCCGCCTGGGCGAATGCGGCCTTCAATCGGCGGTCGTCCTCCGGCGGCACCACGTCATCCAGCGCGCCATGGAACATCCAGATCGGCACGTGTTTGAGGCGCTTGGCGATGGCYGCGTACGGATCGRCTTCATGGGCCACGTCCTCCACGAACAGAGTGGGGCGCACCGCGCGTGGGGCCAGCACGGCGCCGCAGACCGGCACGATGGCGGCAAAACGCTGCGGATTGTCCAAGGCGATGTTCCAGCTGCCGTAGCCGCCCATCGACATGCCGGTCAGGTACTGGCGCTGCGGGTCGGCGCCGAACTCGGCAAGGGTGGCATCCAGGGCCGCCAATGCCATCCGGTTGTTGGCCCCCGACCATTCTTCGCCAGCGGGCGCCTGCGGCAACACGACCAGGGCAGGGAAGCGGTCAGCGTGCCGGTGCAGGTAGGGGCCGAGGCCGGCCTTGGTCTGGCGACGGCCGTCGCGGCCACGCTCGCCGGAGCCGTGCAGGAACAGCACCACCGGCAAGGGTCCGGCATCGGCCGCCGCCGCACGCGGCACGAACACCTGGTAGTGCGCCGTGCGCCCCTCAACCTTGACCGCGCGCGCGACGAAGTGGCCGCGCGCTGTCTCCGGGACGCTCGCGCAACCGGTCATGACCATCATCGCCACCGCACCCAGCAGCCACCCACCCCAACGTCGCGCCATTGTCGTGCCCTGATTGAAATCGTTTTCAGTCTAGGCGCCCTGGCGGCGGGGGGCATCTTGCAGTGCATCAGTCCGGGCGCGGCACCGAGGCCAGGATCTCCAGCTGCTCGATCGCCTCGGGATGCCCGTCGGCGGCGGCGGCCTGCACCTGTGCCAGGCTGGGGTGGACCACCAGCAGGATCKGATTCTCGCAGTGCGGGCAGTCGAACTGCGCCTCGTCTTCGTGCAGTTCCATGGGCATCTGGCGCGCGCTGCCCTGCCACTCGCAGGCAGGGCAGGTGTAGCGCGCATCGCGCCAGCCGGGTTGGAAATAGTTGTCCAGGGTCAGGGCCATGCGGGGTCCGGAATCAATGCAGCAGGATCAGGGTGGCCAGGCCGAGGAAGCTGAAGAAGCCCATGACGTCGGTGACCGCGGTGACCACCACGGTACCGGCCACGGCCGGGTCGACGTTCATGCGCTTGAGCATCAGCGGCAGCAGCACGCCGGCCAGGGCGGCCGCGCAGAAGTTGATGACCAGCGCCATGGCGATCACCAGCGACAGCAGGAAACTGTGGAACCACACATAAGCGATGATGCCCACCACCGTGCCGATCAACGTGCCGTTGATCAGCGCCACGCGCGATTCCTTCCACAGCAGGATGCGTGCATTGCTCGGGCCGACCTGGCCCAGCGCGATGCCGCGCACCATCAGGGTCAGCACCTGCACCGCTGCGTTGCCGCCGACGCCGGCCACGATCGGCATCAGCACGGCCAGGGCGACCACCTTCTGCAGGGTCAGCTCGAACTGGCCGATCACGCTGGCGGCCAAGAACGCGGTGCACAGGTTGATGCCCAGCCAGACCACGCGGCCGCGTACGGCGCGCTTGATCGGCGAGAACAGATCTTCTTCTTCGTCCAGGCCGGCGGCGCCCAGCGCCTGGTGCTCGGCCTGCGAACGGATGATGTCGACCACGTCATCGATGGTGATGCGGCCGAGCAGGATGTTGTTGTCGTCCACCACTGGCGCGGACACCCAGTCATGGTCGGAGAACTGCCGGGCCACTTCATCGGCGTTCTCGCCGACGTCGATCGCCGGTTGTTCGTCATCGATCAGCCGGTTGATCGGGGTGTTGTCCTCGTGGGTCACCAGTGCGGCCAGCGATAGCCGGCCCAGGTATTGGTGACGGCGGCTGACCACGAACAGGTGATCGGTGTGGTCGGGCAGTTCGCCGCGCAGGCGCAGGTAGCGCAGCACCACGTCCACGTTGACGTCGGCGCGCACGGTCACCACATCCGGGTTCATCAGGCGGCCGGCGCTGTCCTCGGGATAGGACAGCACCTGCTCAAGCCGCTCGCGGTTCTCGCGGTCCATCGACTTGAGCACTTCATCGATGACCGTATCGGGCAGATCTTCGACCAGGTCGGCAAGGTCATCGATGTCCAGGTCTTCGACCGCGGCGATGATTTCGTCCGGGTCCATGTCGGCCAGCAGGCTTTCGCGCACTTCCTCGCCGACGTGGACCAGCACCTCGCCGTCGTCTTCCGGATCGACCAGGCCCCACACCACCTCGCGCTTGCCCGGCGGCAGCGATTCGAGCAGGTTGCCGATCTCGGCCGGCGCAAGCGTGTTGACCAGCCGGCGCACCGGACCCAGTCGCCCGCTGTCCAGTGCATCGGACAACAGCCGCAGTTGGCGTGCCGTCTTGTCGTGGCGTACGGCTTCGGCCATGGGCAGCTCCTGCGGAAAAGAAAAGGCCGCGATCCGGAACAGGATGCGGCATGTGCGGTGGTCACCGCGTCATTATCGCGTGCTTGTGTGTCAATCGGGTAGGTGCGCAGGCGGCGATGCGCGTGTGGACGCACGCACTCGGCGACGGTGGTGCCGGCCCCC
>NZ_JBFULO010000124.1:0-10102 GCF_054049855.1 Stenotrophomonas sp. P5_B8
CGCCTATGCCGACCAGACCCTGAGCCCGGCGGCACAGGCCCTGGACACCGCCTCCGGTGGTCGCCTGTCGGCCCTGGTGGCCCGCGGCGATGTCGGCGGCAAGACCGGCGCCACCACCCTGCTGCACGACCTGCCCGGCGTCAACGCGCCGCGCGTGCTGGTGGTCGGGCTCGGCGAGCCGGCCAAGTTCGGCGTCCCGCAGTACCTCAAGGCGGTGGGCGATGCCAGCCGCGCGCTCAAGAGCGGGGTCAACCACCACGCGCTGCTGACCCTGACCGAGATCGAGGTCAAGGGCCGCGATGCCGCCTGGAACATCCGCCAGGCCATCATCACCGCCGACCACGCGGCATACCGCTACAGCGCCACGCTGGGCAAGAAGAAGGTCGAAGCGCCGGGCCTGACCCAGCTGGCCATCGCCGGCACCGACACCCAGGCGCTGGCGCAGGGCCAGGCCATCGCCGCCGGCGTGCAGTACGCCCGCGAGCTGGGCAACCTGCCGCCGAACTTCTGCACCCCGGCCTACCTGGCCGAGTCCTCGGTGACGTTCGCCCAGGCCCACGAGGGTGCCGAAGCGGAGATCCTGGACGAGCACCAGATGGAAGCGCTTGGCATGGGCTCGCTGCTGGCCGTGGCCCGTGGCTCGGCCAACCGCCCGCGCCTGGTGGTGCTGAAGTGGAGCAACGGCGGCGACGCCAAGCCCTACGTGCTGGTCGGCAAGGGCATCACCTTCGATACCGGTGGCGTCAACCTGAAGACCCAGGGCGGCATCGAAGAGATGAAATACGACATGTGCGGCGGTGCCAACGTCATCGGCACCTTCGTCGCGGCGGTCACCGCCAAACTGCCGCTGAACCTGGTGGTGGTGGTGCCGGCGGTGGAAAACGCCATCGACGGCAACGCCTACCGCCCGTCGGACGTGATCACCTCGATGTCGGGCAAGACCATCGAAGTGGGCAATACCGACGCCGAAGGCCGCCTGATCCTGTGTGACGCCCTCACCTACGCCCAGCGCTTCGAGCCGGCCGCGCTGGTCGACGTGGCCACCCTGACCGGCGCCTGCCTGGTCGCGCTGGGCCACCAGACCGCCGGCCTGATGACCAAGCATGACGACCTGGCCAACGAACTGCTGGCCGCTGGCGAGCACGTGTTCGACCGCGCCTGGCGCCTGCCGCTGTGGGACGAATACCAGCCGATGCTGGATTCCAGCTTCGCCGACGTCTACAACATTGGCGGTCGCTGGGCCGGTGCGATCACCGCCGGCTGCTTCCTGTCGCGCTTCACCGACGGCCAGCGCTGGGCCCACCTGGACATCGCCGGCGTGGCCAGCGACGAAGGCAAGCGCGGCATGGCCACCGGTCGTCCGGTCGGCCTGCTGAGCCAGTGGCTGCTGGACCAGGTCGCCCGCGCCTGATGCCCTGCCCGATCGCGGCCGCCTGGCGGTGGCCGCGATCCCGCCCGGCCTGGCGCCGGGTTCTCCCTCCGCTCCAGGCCCTGCCATGTCCCGTGCTGATTTCTACCTGATCGCCAAGCCCCGCTTTCTGACCGAGCCCTTGCGCCTGGTCTGCGAACTGGCCCGCAAGGCCAACGACGCCGGGCTGTTCACCCTGGTGCTGGCACGCGACCAGGCCCAGGCCGAGGAGCTGGACGAGCTGCTGTGGGCGTTCGACAACGACGCCTACATCCCGCATCAGATCGCCGGCGAAGACATGGACGAGGAAGAGGCACTGGTGCTGATCGCCGTGCCCGGCACGCCAGCCCCGGCGCGCCCGCTGGTGATCAACCTGCGCGATGACCCCTACCTGGCCGAGTGCGACCGCGTGCTGGAAGTGGTACCGGCCGACCCGGAAGCGCGCGAGCCGTTGCGCGAGCGCTGGCGCCAGTACAAGGCGCTGGGCTTTGACCTGAACAAGTACGACATGTAACCCGCGCGGCGCCCCTCGGGCCGCCGCCGCACCCGGAGCCTCTTGATGCGCCTGTTGATCGCCCTGATCTTCCCCTGGTTCGCCTTCTTCACCATCGGCCGCCCGATCGCAGGCATCCTCTGCCTGATCCTGCAGATCACGCTGATCGGCTGGCTGCCCGCCGCGATCTGGGCCGCCTACGCGGTCTCGCAGTTCCATACCGACCAGAAGATCCGTCGCGCCCTCGGGCGCTGAACTTCCGGCACCCCACCTTTCGTCTTCGATCCTGGTTCCCGCATGACCCAACTCGCCCCCAGCTACGACCCCAAATCCTTTGAAACCGAGTTGTACGACTCGTGGGAGAAGGCCGGCCATTTCAAGCCGTCCGGCAAGGGCGAGCCGTACACCATCCTGCTGCCGCCGCCGAACGTAACCGGCACGCTGCACATGGGCCATGCCTTCCAGCAGACCCTGATGGACGCGCTGGTGCGCTATCACCGCATGCGCGGCTACGACACGTTGTGGCAGGTGGGAACCGACCACGCCGGCATTGCCACCGAGATGGTGGTCAGCCGCAACCTGGCGCTGGCCGGCCAGGGCGAGACCCGCGATTCGCTGGGCCGCGAGGGTTTCATCGAGAAGGTGTGGGAATGGAAGGCGCAGTCCGGTGACACCATCGAGCGCCAGATGCGCCGCCTGGGCACCTCCAGCGACTGGTCGCGCAGCACCTTCACCATGGACCCGCAGCCGTCCGAGGCGGTGATCGAAGCCTTCGTGCGCTGGCACGAGCAGGGCCTGATCTACCGTGGGCAGCGCCTGGTCAACTGGGACCCGGTGCTGAAGACGGCCATTTCCGACCTGGAAGTGGAAAGCGTGGAAGAAGACGGTTTCCTGTGGTCGATCAGCTACCCGCTGGCCGATGGCAGCGGCACCCTGACCGTGGCCACCACGCGTCCGGAAACCATGCTGGGCGACACCGCGGTCATGGTGCACCCCGAAGACGAACGCTATGCGCACCTGATCGGCAAGATGGTGAAGCTGCCGCTGACCGACCGCGAGATTCCGGTGATCGCCGATGACTATGTCGACCGTGCGTTCGGCACCGGCGTGGTCAAGGTCACCCCGGCGCACGACTTCAACGATTACCAGGTCGGCGTGCGCCACAACCTGCCGATGATCAACCTGTTCACCCCGACGGCGGCGATCAACGACAACGCCCCGGAAAAATATCGCGGGCTGGACCGTTACGAAGCGCGCAAGGTGATCCTGGCCGAGCTCGAAGACTTCGGCATCCTGGTCGAAACCAAGGCGCACAAGCTGCAGGTGCCGCGGGGCGATCGTACCCAGCAGGTGATCGAGCCGTACCTGACCGACCAGTGGTTCGTGAAGATGGACGTGCTGGCCAAGCGCGGCCTGGAGCTGGTGGAGAACGGGTCGATCCAGTTCGTGCCGGCCAACTGGATCAACACCTACCGCCACTGGATGGAGAACATCCAGGACTGGTGCATCAGCCGCCAGCTGTGGTGGGGCCATCGCATCCCGGCGTGGTTCGACGAGGCGGGCAACTGCTACGTCGGTCGCGACGAAGCCGAGGCACGCGCGAAGAACAACCTTGCCGCCGATGTCGCCCTGCACCAGGACAGCGACGTGCTGGAGACCTGGTTCTCCTCGCAGCTGTGGCCGTTCTCCACCCTGGGCTGGCCGAACGAGCAGGCGATGGACGCGCGCGGTTTCGAGCGCTACCTGCCCTCGGCGGTGCTGGTCACCGGCTTTGACATCATCTTCTTCTGGGTGGCCCGCATGATCATGGCCACCGACAGCTTCACCGGGAAGATTCCGTTCAAGGACATCTACATGACCGGCCTGATCCGCGATGCGCAGGGTCAGAAGATGTCCAAGTCCAAGGGCAACGTGCTCGATCCGTTGGACATCATCGACGGCATCTCGCTCGAGGACCTGATCGCCAAGCGCACCACCGGGCTGATGAAGCCCAAGGACGCGCCGAAGATCGAGAAGGCCACCCGCCGCGAATTCCCCGAGGGCATCATCGCCCACGGTGCCGATGCGCTGCGCTTCACCATCGCCGCGCTGGCCACCCACGGCCGCGACATCAAGTTCGACATGAGCCGCGCCGAGGGCTACAAGAACTTCTGCAACAAGCTGTGGAACGCCAGCCGCTTCACCCTGATGAACACCGAGGGCAGCAGCTTCACCGGCGTGCCGCAGCCGCGCACCGATGCCGAGCGCTGGATTCTGTCGCGGCTGGCGGCGGTGTCGACCGAGGCGCAGACGCACTACGCCAACTACCGCTTCGACCTGCTCGCGCAGTGCCTGTACGAGTTTGCCTGGAACGAGTTCTGCGACTGGTTCCTGGAACTGACCAAGCCGGCGCTCAACGGTGCCGATGCCGACGATGCCAACAGCACCCGCCACACCCTGCTGTACGTGCTCGAAGCGCTGCTGCGCCTGCTGCACCCGCTGACCCCGTTCGTCACCGAGCAGCTGTGGCGCCAGGTCGCCCCGCGCCTGGGCATCACCGAGGACACCCTCTCGCTGCGTCCGTACCCGACCGCCGAGGAGTTCGCCGGGGATTTCGCCCGCGCCGAGGCCGACGTGGAATGGGTGAAGTCGATGGTCAACGCGCTGCGCCGCGTGCGCAGCGAATTGAACGTGCCGCCGTCCAAGCAGGTCAGCCTGCTGCTGCAGGGGGGCAACGACGACGACCGCGCGCGCATGACCCGCTTCACCTCCTCGCTGTCCTTCCTGCTCAAGCTGGAGCGCATCGAGTGGCTGGCCAACGGCAGTGACACCCCGCCGGCCGCAGCCGCGATCGTGGGCGATCTGACCTTGCTGGTGCCACTGGAGGGCTTGGTCGACCTGGGCGCCGAACGCGCGCGCCTGGACAAGGAAATCGCCCGGGTGGAGTCGGAGAAGGAAAAGAGCGAGACCAAGCTGGCCAAGTTCACCGACAAGGTGCCGGCGGCGGTGGTCGAACAGGAGCGCGTGCGCCTGGTCGAATGGACCGCCCAGCTGGACGGCCTGCGCGGACAGCGCGCGAAGCTGTAATCGCCGGGAAGCCACCCGGATACCGGAACACGGCGTGGGTTGGAGGTAGAGCCACCCCATGGGTGGCTGCTCTCCGTGGCGGGTTACGTGCAGCCACCCGTGGGGTGGCTCTACCAGGGTTGCGTGCAGCCACCCATGGGGTGGCTCTACCAGGGTTACGTGCAGCCACCCGTGGGGTGGCTCTACCAGGGTTACGTGTAGCCACCCGTGGGGTGGCTCTGCCCGGATTACGTGCAGCCACCCGTGGGGTGGCTCTACCGCGGCGATGTTGGGCGCCACCGCGCATCTGCGGCATCATGCGGGTTCGTCCACGCAATGACTGCCTGCCGACACGATGTCGCTCTCCATTTTCTGCATCGTGCTGTTCGCCGCGCTGCTGCATGCCAGCTGGAACGCCATCGTCAAACGCGGCGCCGACACGCTGCTGACCACGATCCTGGTCACCGGCTCGGCGGCGATCCTCGCTGCGATCGGCCTGCCGTTCCTGCCCGCCCCCGCAGCGCAGAGTTGGCCGTGGCTGGCCGCGTCCACCGGGTTGCAGGTCATCTACTACGTACTGGTCGCCCGCACCTACCAGCTGACCGACATGAGCGCGTCCTACCCGCTGATGCGAGGCTGCGCGCCGATCCTGGTCGCGCTGGTGGGCACGTTGTTTATCGACGAGCGTCTGGCATGGATCGCCTGGGCCGGCATCGCGCTTATCTGCGCCGGCATCCTGTGCATGACGCGTGGCATCTCACGCCAGCACCTGTGGCTGCCACTGCTCAACGCCGGCGTCATTGCCACCTACACCCTGGTGGATGCCTGGGGCACGCGTCACTCCGGTGCGGCGCTGAGCTACACGCTGTGGCTGTTCCTGTTGTCGGGCTTGCCGTTGCCGGTCTGGGCGCTGTGCACGCGTGCCGCGGCGCTGCGCACGTATGCGCGTGCCAACTGGCAGTACGGGGTGGTCGGCGGCGTCGGCACCCTCACCTCCTACGCGCTGGCGCTATGGGCGATGACGGTCGCCCCGGTGGCGATGATTTCCGCCCTGCGCGAAACCTCGATCCTGTTCGGCATCCTGATCTCGGCGTTCATCCTGCATGAGCGGGTCACCCGGCAGCGCTGGATCGCGGCGGGCTTGATCGTGCTGGGTGCGGCGGTGTTGCGGCTCGCTTGACGCACACGATGCACCCACGGCCCAGCGCCAGACGCAGAGGTAGCCAGGGAAGGCAATGATGGTAGAGCCGAGCCATGCTCGGCTGTCGCAGCGCAGCTGCGGCAAACCGGTCGAGTGGGTCATGGTGGAGCAGCCGAGCATGGCTCGGCTCTACCGGGTTCGTGTCGGCCTCCGATGTCCGTACCGTTACAGCGGCGGCATCGTCTGGATATCGTCGTCCACCAGTTCCATCGCCATCACCAGCGCGTCCTCGCGTCCTTCGCGGGCCGGGTAATAGCGCGGGCGGCGGCCGATTTCGTTGAAGCCTTCGCTGTGGTACAGCGCCACCGCCGGCGTATTGGAGGGTCGCACTTCGAGGAACACGCGCTGCGCGCCCTGGTCGCGGGCCAGCTTGACCAGCGCGCGGAACAGATAGCGCCCCAGGCCGCGCGACTGATTCTGCGTGTCGACGCAGACGTTGAGCACGTGCGCCTCGTCGGCGGCGATGCTCAGTACGCCATAGCCGACCAGCACGCCGTCGTCTTCCAGTGCCAGCGCCGGGTAGCCGGCGCGCAGGCAGTCCACGAAGATGCCGCGGGTCCACGGGAAGGGATAGCCGCGCAGCTCGATCGGCATCACCGCATCGATGTCCGCCTCGCGCAGCGCGCGCAGGGACAGCGGACGGGGTGAGCTGACCGCGCTCACGCACGGCCCCGCTTGCGCAGGGCCCGCAAGTGCGGCCACAGCGCGCGCTTGGCAGCGGCATTGCCGCGCAGTTCCTCCAGGTTCCAGCCGGCCATCAACGCCTGCGTTTCCGGTTCGGACGGATTGCAGCCGGATGCCCTCAGCAGCGCGATCTGCAGCCGGTCGGGCATGCGCACTGCCGGACGGCGTCCGGCTGGCGCGCGCTCGCGTACCGGGCCGGCCACCGGTGCGGGCGCGTCGACCCGGGTCGGGGCGCTGCGCCGCGGCGGCGGCGGCGCCACCTCGGCCGGTGCCTGCGCGGCATCCGGTGCCGGCGCGGCGACCACGCTCAATTCAATCGGTGCCTGCGCGGGCACGTCTTCGATCTGCCCGTCGACAAACACCGTGTAGCCCATCGCCTGCAGCCACGACTGCTGCGCCGGGGACCACAGTGGCGGCAGGCCGATATCGCTCACGCGCGCGGCTCGGCCGTCTTGCGGGCGCGCTGCCACAGCCAGTAACCCGGCCCGGACAAGGCGTAGACAATGCCCACCGCGAACAGCACGCGCGGCAGGTCGATGACCATGATGGCGATGGCGATCGGCACCAGGGCCAGCGCCAGGAACGGCACGCGGTCCGAGCGCGGCCCCTTCTCGCCGCTGCCCTTGAAGCTCCAGAAGCGGATCCGGCTGACCATCAGCAGGGCGGCCACCAGGGTCACCCCCAGCGCGACATAGCGCAGCTGGTTGCCGTCCCAGCCCAGGTTGCCATCGGCGAACGCCCAGACGAAGGACATCATCAACCCGGCGGCCGCCGGGCTGGCCAGGCCGATGAACCAGCGCTTGTCGACCACGCTGACCTGGGTGTTGAAGCGGGCCAGGCGCAGCGCGGCGCAGGCCGCATACAGGAACGCCACTGCCCAGCCGACCCGGCCCAGCACCGGATCGTCGAATTTCAGCCACGACAGCGACCAGTGGTACATCACCAGCGCCGGGGCCATGCCGAAACTGACCAGGTCGGCCAGCGAGTCGTACTGCACGCCGAATTCACTGCTGGTGCCGGTCAGGCGGGCGACGCGGCCGTCCAGGCCGTCCATGACCGCCGCCACGAACACCGCGATGGCGGCATTGACGAAGTCGCCGTTGGCCGCCGCGATGATCGCGTAGAAGCCGGCAAACAGGCCGGCGGTGGTGAACAGGTTGGGCAGCAGGTAAATACTGCGCGAGCGCGGCGGGGGTTTCATCTGATCCATACCGGCCAGTTTAGTGGGTGTGGCGGGCTTTGGGGCGGCCCGGCCGCCGGCCGCCCCGGCGACCGCTGCCACCGCCCGGCCTCCCGCCTGTCGCCGCCGGCTTGCCAGCGCCGGGCCAGGATGCTGCAATCGGCGCCCTGACCTTGATGCCGGAGTTGCCATGCGTGCCCTGCCCTCTGTGTGCTGCCTGCTGCTGCTCGCCAGTGCCTCGGCCAGTGCCGGGACCGTCTACAAGTGGAAGGATGCCAACGGCGTCACCCAGTATTCGGAGAAAGCCCCGACCGGGCAGAAGTACGAATCGCGCCAGGTCGAGGGCCGTGATCCGGTCGCCCGCGCGGCCCCGGCGGCGGCGGCGCCGGCCGAATCCAGCGAGTGCACCACCGCGCGCAGCAACCTGACCCTGCTCAACGGCAAGGGCGCGGTCATGCAGGACACCAACGGCGACGGCAAGGCCGACACCGCCCTCACCGACGAACAGCGCGGCGCGCAGAAGAACCTGGCGGACGCGGCCATCAAGGCGTACTGCAAGCCGGCCGGCTGAGTCACGCCAACCCCGGCTCGGCGGGCCCCTGCGGCCTGCACCGCAGCCGTGATGGGCAGGGGAGCGGCTGGGCTGGCAGAATATCGACTTCTGCCGTTCAGCGAAGCCGACGATGCGCCTCTCCCAGTTCCACCTGCACACCACCAAGGAAACCCCCAGCGACGCGGAGCTCACCAGCCACCGCTTGATGCTGCGCGCGGGCATGATCCGCAAGCTGGCCTCGGGGCTGTACACCTGGTCGCCGCTGGGCCTGCGCGTGCTGCGCAAGGTCGAGCGCATCGTGCGCGAGGAAATGGAACGGGCCGGCGCGATCGAATTCCAGATCCCGACCATCCAGCCCAAGGAACTGTGGGAAGCCACCGGGCGTTGGGAGAAGTTCGGTCCGCAGCTGCTGAAGATCAAGGACCGCAAGGAGCAGGTGTTCTGCTACAGCCCCACCGCCGAAGAGGCTGCGGCCGATTTCGCGCGCCAGGAGCTGTCCAGCTACAAGCAGCTGCCGGTCAATTTCTTCCAGATCCAGACCAAGTTCCGCGATGAAATCCGACCGCGCTTCGGGGTGATGCGTTCGCGCGAGTTCCTGATGAAGGACGCCTACTCCTTCCACCTGCACGATGACTGCCTGGTGCGCGAGTACGAGAACATGAAGGCGGCCTACAGCCGCATCTTCACCCGCCTGGGCCTGGACTTCCGCATGGTGCAGGCCGACTCGGGCGCGATCGGTGGCGATGCCTCGCAGGAATTCCATGTGATCGCCGATTCCGGCGAAGACGCGCTGGTGTTCTCCACCGGCTCGGAATACGCAGCCAACATGGAAGCGGCGATCGCCGCCGCCCCCGGCGCGCGTCCRGCGGCCAGCGAGGCACAGCGCAAGGTTGAAACGCCCACCCAGAAAACCTGCGAAGCTGTGGCGGCGCTGCTTGGGCTGGGCCTGGAGCGCACCGTAAAGTCGATCGCGATCATGAGCGAAGGCGGTTTCGTGCTGGCGCTGGTGCGCGGCGACCATGAGGTCAACGAAATCAAGCTGGGCAAGGTGGACGGTCTGCAGGGCTACCGCATGGCGGGCGAGGCGGAGATCGCGGCGCACCTGGGCAGCGAGCCGGGCTTCCTGGGCCCGCTCAACCCGGCCCAGCCGATCCGCATCGTCGCCGACCGCGATGTCGCGGCGCTGGCCGACTTCGTGATCGGCGCCAACGAGACCGGCTTCCACATCGCCGGCGTCAACTGGGGCCGCGACCTGCCCGAGCCGGAAGTGGCCGATATCCGCAATGCGAAGGAAGGCGACCGCGCCGCCGACGGCGGTGAGCTGAAAATCGCACGCGGCATCGAAGTGGGCCACGTGTTCCAGCTCGGCCGTCAGTATGCGCAGGCGCTCAAGGCCACCGTGCTGGATGAGAACGGCAAGGCGGCGGTGATGGCGATGGGCTGCTACGGCATCGGCATCTCGCGCATCGTCGCGGCCGCGATCGAGCAGAACCACGACGAGGCCGGGATCATCTGGCCGGCGGCGATGGCACCGTGGC
>NZ_JBFULO010000125.1:0-10037 GCF_054049855.1 Stenotrophomonas sp. P5_B8
CGCTGCAGGGGCGCGGCGGTGCTTGGGCCATGCCCATCGCCTGGCTGGAACAGTGGGCCGCCGCGGCTGGGCAGCGCATCGATGAACTGGTCGCCGCCGAGGGCCAGCAGCAGGCGGCCGACCAGGTCTCCATCGGCAACAGCATCGGCAGCCTGCGCTTCCTCTCCACCATGGATTGGCGCACCTTTGTCGAAGACATGAGTGTGGTCGAGCAGCGGCTGCGGGAAGACCCGATGGCCGTCTATCCGCAGATGGATTTCGGCACCCGCGACGCCTATCGCCATGTCGTAGAGAAGATTGCGCGCGGTAGCCGCGTCGCCGAAGAGCGCGTTGCGACCATCGCGCTGGACCTGGCACGAGCAGCTGAGCCGCTCGATGGGCCACGTACGCACGTAGGCTATTGGCTCGTCGGCGAAGGCGTGAACACCACCGTGGACGCGGTGGCCGAGGCGGCACCGCGCCACCGCAAGGCACGGCGGCTGGCGCACCGCGTGCCACTTGCCCAATACCTGCTGCCGATTGCCCTGCTGGCGGTGGTGGCCACCGCTGGCCTGCTGGCATCGGGCAGTGGCGCGGTACCCGTCTGGCTGGCCGCGCTGTTCGGGCTGCTGGTGTTCAGCGAGCTGGGCATCGTCCTGGTGAACTGGACGGCGACGGTACTGGTCACGCCCCGGCCCCTGCCCAAGCTCGATTTCAGCGAAGGGATCCCGGCCGCCTGCTCCACCGTGGTCGCGGTCCCCTCGATGCTGTCCAGTATCGACGGCATCGATGTCCTGACCGAGGCGCTGGAGGTCCGCTTCCTGGCCAACCGCGATCCTCAGCTGCGCTTCGTGCTGCTGACAGACTTCCTAGACGCCGCGGCCGCCGAGACACCGACGGACGACACCCTGCTTGCGCATGCCGTGGAGCGGATCGAGGAATTGAACAGTCGCTATGCGGCCGAGCGCGGCGATCGCTTCTACCTGCTGCACCGCGCCAGGCAATGGAACCCGGGCGAAGGGGTGTGGATGGGACACGAGCGCAAGCGCGGCAAGCTTGCAGCGCTCAACGCCCTGCTCCGTCAGGGCGATGCGGCCGCGTTCATGCGCACCGTCGGTGACACGGCTGCCTTGGTCGGCGTCCGCTACGTCATCACCCTGGATTCGGACACGCAGCTTCCGCGGGATGCCGCACGCGCCTTCGTCGCCACCTTGGCGCACCCGCTCAACCGCCCGCGCTTCGATCCGGCGCTGCAACGCGTGGTGGAGGGCTACGGCATCCTGCAGCCCAGCGTCGGTACCAGTCTGGGCACGCGCCGCACCTCGCGGTTTGCCCGGATGTTCGGCAGCGAGCCCGGCATCGATCCGTACTCGCGCATGGTCTCGGATGTCTACCAGGACCTGTTCGACGAAGGCTCGTTCGTGGGCAAGGGCATCTATGACGTCGAAGCGTTCGAGCATGCGCTCGAGGGCCGCCTGCCCGAGAACCGCATCCTCAGCCACGACCTGCTGGAAGGCTGCTATGCACGCGCCGGCCTGGTCAGCGATGTGCGCCTGTACGAGGACTATCCCGAACGCTACGCCGCCGACGCCAAGCGCCGTGCGCGCTGGATCCGCGGCGACTGGCAGCTGTTACCCTGGTTGATGCCGTGGACACCGCGCCCGGGATCGGGGTGGGAACGCAACCCCCTCAGCCTGCTGTCGCGCGGCAAGTTGCTGGACAACCTGCGCCGGAGCCTGGTGCCGATCGCAGCCTTGGCCTTGCTGGTGGCGGGTTGGCTGTATGCCGAAAGCCCGGCTGCGTGGACGGCATGGGTGCTGGCCCTGTGGTTCGCGCCGCCGCTGATCGGCATGCTGCGCGATGCGCTGAGCGTTCCGGACGACACCCCGCTGGAAGCGCACTACATCATGGTCGGGCGCGGCACGCTGCAGTCGTTGCTGCGCGCGGCCACCCAGGTCGCGTGTCTGCCCTACGAAGCGTTGCTGGCCGGTGGCGCGGTGCTGCGCACGCTCTGGCGCATGACCGTCACCCGCCGCCATCTGCTGCAATGGAACCCCTCCAGCGAAGTCGAGCGCCGCCTCGGCAGCGACCGCGGCGCGGAATGGCGGGTGATGGCGCCCGCGTCGGTGCTGGCGGTTGYGCTGGCAGCGGTCGTGGCCAGCGTGGCTCCGCAGGCACTGCCTGTCGCCCTGCCCCTGCTGTTGGCGTGGACCTTCGCGCCCGCGTTGATGGCGTGGCTGGGCCGGCCGCCGGCCGCAAGCGTGGCCGAGCTGTCGGTGACCCAGCGGGCGTTCCTGGGCCGGCTGGCGCGGCGCACCTGGTCGTTCTTCCAGGCGTGGGTGCGCGAGCAGGATCATTGGCTGCCGCCGGACAACATCCAGGAGCACCCGACGCTGGTGGTGGCGCGGCGCACCTCGCCGACCAACATCGGCCTGTCCCTGCTGGCCAATCTGTCCGCGTGGGATTTCGGCTGGCTCCAGCTGGGCGCGGTCGCGGAACGCACCGCCCTCACCTTCGATACGCTGGACCAGCTGCCGCGCCATCGCGGCCACTTCCTGAACTGGTACGACACCGAAACCCTGGCGCCGCTGCAGCCGCGCTACGTCTCCACCGTGGACAGCGGCAACCTGGCGGGCCACCTGCTGACGCTGCGCCAAGGCCTGCTCGCGCTGGTGGACGCGCCGGTGCTGGCGCCACACACCTTCGATGGCCTGGCCGATACGCTCGGCGTACTGGAAGAGGAACGGCAGCGCCATCGCCCCGCTGACGCAGTACTGAGCGAGGCGCTCAACCACCTTCGCCAGCGCCTGGCGGCAACGCGTACCGACCACCCGCGTGGGACGACGCAGCTGCTCGCCCGGTTGCAGGAGCTGGCCGGTCTGGCCGACGCCATGCTGGCGCACTGGCCGGCACCGGAGTCGTCCGAGGAAGGTGCGCTGCACTGGCCCGCCCTGTTCGCTGCCGAATGCCATGCCGCCCACGCGACACTTGCCGACCTCCCTGCCGATGCCGGCGCGGACGACGAGGCGCCAGTACCGAGCCTGCGCCAATTGTCCGCCCTGCCCGGCTCCGCCGGTGCGGACGCGCGCGCGCGCATCGAGCAGCTGCAGGCGCTGGCGCACCGCGCCGGGCAGTTCTCGCTGATGGAGTACGGGTTCCTGTTCTACCGTACCCGCAACCTGCTCTCGATCGGCTACAACGTCGACGACCATCGCCTCGACAACAGCTTCTACGATCTGCTGGCGTCCGAAGCGCGGCTGTGCGCCTTCGTCGCCATCGCCCAGGGCCAGTTGTCACAGGAGAGCTGGTTCGCGCTTGGCCGGATGCTCACCGAGGTCAACGGCACGCCGACGTTGTTRTCATGGAGTGGCTCGATGTTCGAGTACCTCATGCCGCAGCTGGTGATGCCCAGCTATCCCGATACGCTGCTCGACCAGACCGCGCGACATGCGGTCGAGGCGCAGATCGTCTACGGCCGCACCTTGAACCTGCCGTGGGGCGTGTCCGAGTCCGGCTATAACGCCGTCGATGCCCGCCTGAACTACCAGTACCGCGCGTTCGGTGTGCCCGGATTGGGTCTCAAGCGCGGCCTCGGCCAGGATCGGGTCATTGCCCCCTATGCCAGCATGATGGCGCTGATGGTGGCACCGGAGGCGGCGTGCCAGAACCTCCAGGCCCTCGAAGGGTTGGGGTTCTCCGGGCGCTTTGGCATGTACGAAGCGATCGACTACACCCCCGCCCGGGTACCGCCGGGACAGGATCACGTTCTGTTGCGTTCGTTCATGGCCCACCACCAGGGCATGGGCCTGCTGTCGCTGGATTACCTGTTGCGCGACCAGCCGATGCAGCGCCGTTTTGTTGCCGATACCGAGTTCCAGGCCACCTTGCTGCTGCTGCAGGAACGCATCCCGCGCATCGGCGTATTCCATCCGCATGAGGTCGAAGCGCTGGGCGAGCATTCGGCCATGGCCGAGCACGAGACCTCCCTGCGCGTCCTGCGCGACCCGGCGGGCCCGCGCCCGGAAGTGCAGCTGCTCTCCAACGGGCGCTACCACAGCATGCTGACCCATGCCGGCGGCGGCTAMAGCCGCCACGGCGACCTGTCGCTCACTCGCTGGCGCGAAGACGGCACCACCGACGCCTGGGGCACGTTCTGCTACCTGCGCGACGTGGACAACGGCGAGTTCTGGTCCGCCGCCTACCAGCCCACCTGCGTGGCGCTGGACCATTACGAGGCGATCTTCTCCGACGCCAAGGCAGAGTTCCGCGGCGCGCGCCGCGGCTGCGAGAGCCATCTGCAGGTCGCCATCTCCGCCGAGGACGACATCGAGCTCAGGCGCCTGCGCCTGACCAACCGCGGCCGTCGCCAGCGCACGGTGGAGATCACCACCTATGCCGAAGTGGTGCTGGCGCCCGCAGCGTCGGACGACGCGCATCCGGCCTTCAGCAACCTCTTCGTGCAGAGCGAGATCCTGGCCGCCAAGCAAGCCGTGCTCTGCACGCGCCGGCCCCGTTCGCACGACGAAGTCCCACCGTGGATGTTCCATCTGGTCGCGGTGCATGACGCCGAGGTCGCGTCGATCTCCTACGAAACCGACCGTGCGCGCTTCCTGGGCCGTGGCAACACGCCGCGGACGCCGCAGGCGTTGACCACCGACACCGAGCTCTCGGGCACGGACGGCTCGGTGCTCGACCCGATCGTGGCCATCCGCGTGCGGGTGGTGCTGGAGCCCGAGCAGACCGTGCAGCTGGACATGGTGTATGGCATCGGCGCCGACCGCGTCGGTTGCGAGGCCATGGTCGACAAGTACCGTGATCGCCGCCTGGCGGACCGTGTCTTCGACCTGTCCTGGACACACAGCCAGGTGGTGCGCCGGCAGATCAATGCCAGCCAGGCCGAGGCCTCGCTCTACGAGCGCCTGGCCAGCCACGTGCTGTATGCCAATCCGCTGCTGCGAGCGGGCGACGCCGTCCTGCAGCAGAACCAGCGAGGGCAATCCGGGCTGTGGGGCCATGCCATCTCGGGCGACCTGCCCATCGTCCTGCTCAAGGTCACCGACGCGGAGAACGTGGAACTGGTCAGGCAGCTGGTGCAGGCGCACGCGTATTGGCGCCAGAAGGGACTCAACACCGACCTGGTGATCTGGAACGACAGCAAGGCCGGCTATCGGCAGGAACTGCAGGACCAGATCCTGGGGATGGTGGCCGCCAGTTCGGAGACGGGCCTGCTAGATCGCCCCGGCGGCATTTTCGTGCGGCCGGTGCAGAACATGAGCCACGAGGACCGCGTTCTGCTGCAGGCGGTGGCACGGGTGGTGCTCAGCGACGAGGACGGCACGCTGGCGGCGCAGGTGGGGCGCCAACCGCTGCCTGTGCGACGGATTCCGGCTCTGGTGCCGCAGGCGGAGCAGCAGGAGCTGGCCCTGGCGATGGACGCGACGCCCGGGCTGCCCGTCATCGCCGACCCGGGACCCGAACCCGGACTGCCCCCGGGCGTTGAGCACGACGAAGAGGTGGACGACCCGTGGCCGTTCCTTCCGTACCGCGGCGCCGGCCGATTCGACAACGGCACCGGCAGTTTCAGCGAGGACGGCCGCGAATACGTGGTGGTGGTGCGCGAAGGCGCCCCGACGCCGGCGCCCTGGGCGAACGTGATCGCGAACGCCCGTCTGGGCACGGTCGTCAGCGAGAGTGCACCGGGCTATACCTGGTTCGAAAACGCACACGAATTCCGCTTGACGCCCTGGCTCAATGATCCGGTGTCCGATACCGGCGGCGAAGCCTTCTACGTGCGCGATGAGGAAACCGGCCGTGTCTGGTCGCCGATGCCGCTGCCCTGCCGGGGCACCGGTGCGTACCGTACCCGCCACGGCTTCGGCTACACGGTCTACGAGCACATCGAAGACGGTATCGCCAGCGAGTTGTGGGTCTTCGTCGATGTCACCGCGCCACTGAAGTTCTCGGTCCTGCGGTTGCACAACCTCTCGGGCCGGCCACGGCGGCTGTCGGCCATCGGCTACGTGGAGTGGGTCATGGGTGACCTGCGCCCGAAGTCGCGCATGCACGTGGTCACCGAACGCGATCTGCAGACCGGGGCGCTGCTGGCGCGCAACAGCTACAGCACCGAGTTCGGCGGCCGGATGGCCTTCTTCGACACCGATGCCGAGGGCTGCGGCTGGACCTGTGACCGCCTGGAGTTTATCGGCCGCAACGGCGGCCTGCATGCACCGGCCGCGTTGCGCCGCGAGCGTCTGGATGCACGGGCCGGTGCGGGCATGGATCCCTGCGCGGCGATCCAGGTGCCGCTGGAGCTGGCGCCGGGCGACCGCAGTGAAACCACGTTCCGCCTTGGCGCCGGGCGCGACCGCGAGGAAACGCTGGCGTTGGCACGAAGCCGCCAGGGCAACCAGGAAGCCATCGATGCGCTGGACGCCGTGCGCATCCACTGGCGCAACGTACTGGCCACGGTGCAGGTACGCACGCCGGACCCGGCGTTCGACGCACTGGCCAATGGCTGGCTGGTCTACCAGACCCTGGGCTGCCGCTACCTGGCACGCAGTGGCTACTATCAGTCCGGCGGCGCGTTCGGCTTCCGCGACCAGCTGCAGGACGCGCTCGCCCTCGTGCACGCGCGCCCGGACCTGACCCGCGAACACCTGCTGCTCTGCGCGGCACACCAGTTCACCGAAGGCGATGTGATGCACTGGTGGCACCCGCCGCAGGGTCGCGGCGTGCGCACCCGCTGCTCGGACGACTATCTGTGGCTGCCCCAGGGTGCATGCCGCTACCTGGAGGTCACCGGCGACGCCAGCGTGCTGGACGAAGTGGTCGGCTTCATCGAGGGGCGCGCGGTGACCCCGGAAGAGGAAGGCTACTACGACATGCCCACCCTTTCGGCACAGCGCGGCACGTTGTATGCGCACTGCGTCGTCGCGCTGGAGCGCGGGTGCCGGCTGCTCGGTGAACGTGGGCTTCCGCTGATGGGCAGCGGCGATTGGAACGACGGCATGAACCGCGTCGGCGACCAGCAGCGCGGTGAAAGTGTGTGGCTCGGATTCTTCCTGCATGACACGCTTCGCCGCTTCATCGGGCTGGCCAACGCGCGTGGCGATGCCGCCCGTGCGCAATGGTGCGAAGAACAGGCCGAACGCCTGCGTCAGAACCTGGAACAGCATGCCTGGGACGGCGCGTGGTATCGCCGCGCCTGGTTCGACAACGGCGCCACGCTGGGCTCGTCACAGAACCAGGAATGCCGCATTGATTCGATCTCCCAGAGCTGGTCGGTGCTGTCAGGCGTGGCCGCGCCTGAGCGTGCCAGCCAAGCGCTGGATTCGCTGTACACGCATCTGGTGCGAAAGGACGCCAAGCTGATCCAGCTCCTCGACCCGCCCTTCGACCAGACCACGGAGGACCCCGGTTACATTCGGGGTTACGTACCGGGCGTGCGCGAGAATGGCGGCCAGTACACCCATGCGGCGGTGTGGGCGGCGATGGCATTCGCCCAACAGGGCGATGCAGTGCGTGCCTGGGAGCTGGCCGGCATGATCAACCCCCTGAACCACACGCTGGATGCCGAGGCGGTCCAGACTTACCGCGTCGAACCCTATGTGTTGGCCGCCGATGTCTACGCCGTGTCGCCGCACGTCGGGCGAGGCGGCTGGACGTGGTACACCGGATCGGCCGGGTGGATGTATCGCCTGCTGGTCGAATCCCTGCTCGGCATCCGTCGCGACGGCGATCGTCTCTCGCTTGAACCGTGCCTGCCCGATCACTGGCCGTCCTTCGAATTGAGCTACCGCTTCGGGCGCAGCCTGTATGAGTTCGTGGTGACCCGCACGGCCCAGGGTCAGCCGACGCTGCATGTGGATGACGTCCTGCAGCCGGACCTCAGCGTCCTGCTCCGCGACGACGGTCATTACTACCGTGTCGCGCTTGATCTGGGTGCACCTCCGGGATGAACGTGCGCGCCGAGATACAGGTGCAACTTGATGCGCTGGCCGACAAGCTGGACCACTGGGTGGCGCGAGTGCGCCACCCAGCGCAATTCTGGACGCAGTTTGAACAGCTGAGTGGCGAGATTCTCGACCAATGCGAGAACGCGGAGAGGCACCATGCGCGTGCGTGTATACAGGCCATGCTCGAACGCCATGCGCTGGAAATCCCGGCCTGGCACGAACGAGGCGACACTCCGCCGCCGGGGAAGCCGGGAGCGTGATAACGGATCCCCCGTGCGGGCTCAGGGTCAGAAGCTGCACTTCACGTGCGTGTGCAGCCGGTTCAGATCGCCGGCCTCCCCAATTCCAGGCGGCGCTGGGCGTGGCTCAGCTCTGCGCCGAGGTCCAGCTTCGGGAAGGACAAGCAGCAACGGGAACGGCCCAAGGCGCTGCAGCCCGCCTTACATCAAGCCCATGCGATCAGTCATGTTGATTCGCGGATTGCAGACATAACGGAGCCGCTGTTCGCGCTGGGCTTTCGGGAATGCACGAAGAGCGGCGAGCACTGCCTGCCAATGGGTGAACCCGCTGTCCATTACCTTGGCATGCGACAACCTGGGCTGGGTGTACTGGCGAATCTCCCTGCGTGTGAAATACACGCTTTCGCCGCCCTACCCCTCGGACCATCGGCCATCTGGCGCCTGCCTGACGACGTCACCTTAACCGCGCCGTCCTATGCTGGGACCCCGTTCGCGTCCACAAGGGAAAACACCATGATCAAACTGCACACGCTGATGATTGCCGGCTGCCTGTTGGGATTCAGTGCCGTTGCCTCCGCTGAAACGGTCAACCTGACCAACAGTGCAGATGGCGCCAACCGAGATGCCGGCATCTCGGCGGTAAAGAAGAAGCTGCAGGACGCCTGTACCGACCGCAAGGGCTCACCCGACAGTGATTCGTTCGAGGTGGTCTTCGAGAAGACCAGCGACAACCCGAATGTGCCCAAGCCTTATTACGTGGACGGCAAAATGAAGTGTGAGCTGCCTGGCTGATGAGGACACCCGGCCAAGGCCGAGCGGATGCTTCAGGCCTGGCCGGCGGCTTTCTCACGCGGCGATTCTCTCCACCAACCTATCGAGCGCCGCCTTCGTGGCGCGCGCCGTATCTCGCTGCCGCTCCGCTTGGTGGTCACTTACCGGTTTCGTCGCTACATAAAGCTGCGTGCCGGCTGAGTCTTCAAGGGATGGAGCCGCAGGCCGCGTAGCGTCAGATAGGCGATGGGCGGGCAACCTGGGAGGCAGCGGACCAACGGTCCGCTCTACGGTGTCCCCCGGCCTTGGGCGGGCCGGGGATTCTGTTTACTCGGCGCGGTGGGTCCTTCAGTAACCGCCACGTATTCCGCGTCGCATCGGGATCGTCCCGGCCAGCAGCGTGCGGGGTTGGCGGTGGGCGACGGCCATCCGTGGCCAGGCGCGCGCGCAATCTGGAGTCGCCGGGCGCCGAGGCCGGATCAACCCGACGCGGCAGCCGCAATCTTGATGGACTTGACGTTGACAAACTCCTTCAGACCCTCAGGACCGTGCTCACGACCATAGCCGGACGCCTTCACACCACCGAACGGCAGCGCCGGGGATGCGACGTCGAAGGTGTTGATGAAGACCATGCCGGTGTCGAAGTACTTGCTCGCCAGTTCCCGGGCGCGCTGCACGTCCCGGCTGAACATGCCCCCACCCAGGCCGTAGCGGCTGTCGTTGGCGATGCGCAGCGCATCCTCGTCGTCCTCGGCGCGGATGATGGCCGCCGCAGGACCGAACAGCTCATCCTCGTAGGCCACCTGCCCCGGCGCCACATCCGCCAGCACCGTGGCCGGGTAGAACCAGCCGGTTCGCTCTGGCACCTCACCGCCGACCACCAGACGTGCGCCCTGCGCGACGCTCTTGGTCACTTGTTCGTGCAGCTTGTCGCGCTGCGCCTTGGAGACCATCGGGCCGAGCTGGGTGTCCTCGGCGTTCGGGTCGCCCATCCGGATCGCCTCGAACGCCTTTGCATAGGCGCTGACGAAGGCCTCGTAGTTCTTCTTCGTCACGATAAAGCGCTTGGCGTTGACGCAGGTCTGCCCATTGT
>NZ_JBFULO010000126.1:0-10018 GCF_054049855.1 Stenotrophomonas sp. P5_B8
CAAATGTCCCCCGGCCGCGGAGCGGCCTCCTCCTTTATTTTGCCCAGGAGCCTAGCGGCCGCTACGGGGCCCTCACGCGCGCGACAAACCCGAGCGGAGACAGCACTAGATCCAAGACGGCGTCCGACTACCCAGCCACACGTATCGCTGTCTGCGACGCGCCTTCAAGGAGGCGCGCCCCAAACTGGAAGAAACACCCTGTTACAAGCGCCACCGAGGAAAGACCCGACAGGCGGGTCCGAAGTGCTCCTATGGTCCCGGCATTCAGCTTCCGTCTAGAATCGGCCACCCGGACAGGGTGTCCGGAAACAGGGGGAAGGATGCGCAAGTCAGGCTGGATGGCATTGATCGTGTGTGGCGCGCTGGCGGGGCAGGCCGGTGCAGTGGACCTGGACCGATATCTCAAGCGCGATGACTTCGCCGATATCAAGATTTCGCCCAATGGCGACTACTTCGCCGCCACCGTGCCGATGGAAGACCGCACCGCGCTGGCGATCCTGCGCCGGTCGGACAGCAAGGTCGTCGGCACCTTCGTGCCGCCGGCCAAGAACCACGCCAACGACTTCGACTGGGTCAACGGCAATCGCGTGCTGATCGGGCTGGCCGAGAAGATCGGCGCGCTGGACATGCCACGACCCACCGGCGAGTTGTTTGCGATCAACGCCGATGGCGGGCGCGGCGAACTGCTGGTGGGCTACCGCGTGGAAGGCAACGGCCCCGGCACCCGCATCCAGCCCAAGAAGGTAGAGGCCGTGGCGGCGTTCCTGTTCGACGACCTCCCGCAGGATGACCGCAACGTGCTGGTCTCGATCTGGCCCTTCAGCAACGAGCCCTTCACCCGCGTGGACAAGCTGGACGTACAGAGCGGTCGCCGCCAGACGGTGGCGCTGTCGCCGGTACGTCGTGCCGAATTCGTCAGCGACGCCAACGGCCAGGTCCGCTTCGCCCATGGTGCCGGCACCGACAACGTCAACAAGCTCTATTACCGCGAAGGCGGGGGCGACACCTGGAAGCTGGTCAACGATGAGGCGGTCAATGGCCGCATCGAGCAGGCGATCGGCTTCTCCGCCGACGGCAAGCTGGCCTACTTCACCTCCGAGCAGGCCAACGGCCCCACCGCGATCATCGCCTGGGATCCGGCGACCGGCGCGCGGACGCCCGTGCTGCGCGATCCCAAGGTCGATCCCAGCCGCATCATCCGTCGCCCCGGTACCGCCATCCCGGTCGGCGCGCTGTTCCTGGGCGACACGCCGCACACCCGCTTCTTCGATGAGACCTCCGCCGATGCACGGCTGTACCGCAGCCTGGAAGCGGCCTTCGGTGGCGATGCGGTCTTCATCACCTCCAGCACCCGGGACGGCAAGCAGCTGATGATCGAAGCGTGGTCGGGGCGGAATCCCGGCGACTTCTACATCTTCAACAACGAAACCAAGAAAGCCGATCACGTGATCAGCCGCAGCAGCTGGGTGGACCCGGCCAAGGCCGCCACCGTGCTGCMGGTGGCGGTCAAAGCCCGCGACGGACTGGACCTGAGCGGGTTCCTGACCGTCCCGGCTGGTCGTGCCGGCGGCAAACTGCCGATGGTGGTCATTCCGCACGGCGGCCCGTTCGGGATCTTCGACGACGGCAGCTACACCACCGAAACCCAGCTCCTGGCGGCGGCCGGTTATGCCGTGCTGCAGGTCAACTTCCGTGGCTCGGGCAACTATGGCCGCGCCTTCCAGGCCGCCGGTGCGAAGCAGTGGGGCGGGACGATGCAGGATGATCTGACCGACGCCACCCGTTGGGCCATTGCGCAGGGCCACGCCGATCCCGCGCGGATCTGCATCTACGGTGCCAGCTATGGCGCGTATGCCGCCCTGATGGGCGCGGCCAGGGAGGCCTCGCTGTACAAGTGCGCGGCCGGTTATGTCGGTGTCTACGACCTGCCCATGATGTTCACCCGTGGCGATACACAGGAAAGAAAGTCCGGTGAAACCTTCCTGAAGGATTGGTTGGGTGATCCGCAGACGCTGGCGGCAGTGTCGCCGGTCAACCTGGCTGCGCAGATCAACGTCCCGGTGTTCCTGGCTGCGGGCGGTGAAGACCAACGCGCCCCGATCTTGCACACCAAGCGCATGGAAGAGGCGCTGAAGAAGGCCGGCGTGCCGGTGGAGTCGCTGTACTACGCCACCGAAGGCCACGGCTTCTACACCGATCCGCATCGCCGCGAGTACTACAGCAAGCTGCTGGCGTTCCTGTCGCGCAGCCTCGGCGGGGAAACCGCCAACGCAGCGGCCGCCGCACAGCCCTGATCAGCGCTGCAGCGTGGAAACGAGAACGGCACCGCGAGGTGCCGTTCTGGTTTGGGCATGGGGCGGTCGCGCCTTATTTCACCCCGTGCATCATCTTCTTCAGCAGCGGCGAGCAGGCCAGCGCGACGGCCGCACAGCCCAGGCCGATCCACATCAGCAGCCAGAACAGGTGCGCGTAACTGGCCGCGGCGCTGGCGATGTTCATCGTCTGGCCCTCCGGCACTTCGATCGCGGCGAGCTTGCCGAACAGCGCGGCCAGCGTTTCGGAGAAGGCGGTGGCCAGGAACCAGGTGCCCATCATCAGGCTGACCACACGCGGCGCGGCCAGCTGGGTGACCGCCGACAGGCCCACCGGTGACAGGCACATTTCGCCGATCTCCAGGATCAGGTAGGCCAGCACCAGCCACCACACGCTGGCCATCTGCCCGGTCGCGCCCACCTGCTGGGCGGCCAGTGCCAGCGGCACGAACGACAACGCGGCAAAGATCAGTCCGATCGAAGACTTGACCGGCTTGGACGGGTCCAGGCGACGGCGGTCCAGCCACGCCCACAGCATCGCAAACAGCGGGGCGAGGACCACCAGGAACAGGCCACCCAGATAGGTCAGCGAGCCGGCGGTCTGCGGGATCACCAGGCAGTCGCGGATCAGCATCACCAGCATCAGCGCGACGATGACGATGAACAGGTTGCGCGGCGCGGTCGAGCCGGGGCTGCGCTCGGACAGCCGTGCGGCCACCACGAAGCCCAGCGGCGCCAGCAGCAGCGAGGCGATCGACCACGGCAACGGGGTGCCGCTCTGGATCACCAGCGACGGCACCAGATCCTTGGTCAGCAGGCGATCGGTGAAGGTCACCCACGACCCGTAGGTCTGCTCGTACAGGGTAAAGAACACCAGGGCCATGAAGATCAGCGCCATGAGCGCGATCATCTGCTGGCGCTGCACCGGCGTGCAGCGGGTGCCGGTGAACCAGGCGAACCAGACCAGCACGCCGCCGAGCACGACGATCATCAGCATCAGCGCCAGACTGATTTCACCGCCGAGCGCGAACGCGCCGTTGGCGGCGGCCCACATCAAGGCCGCGACGGGGATCACGCCGAGCACCGCCAGCGCGTAGATCAGCCACTCGCGGCGGATGCCCAGCACGCGCTGGCGCAGCGCCGGCACATCGGTCGGTTCGGCGTGGCCTTGCAGGTACTTCTGGCCCCACAGGAACATGCACAGGCCGATCACCATGCCGATGCCGGCCGCACCGAAGCCGTACTTCCAGCCATAGGCTTCGCCGAGGAAACCGCACACCAGCGAGGCGAACAGCGCGCCCAGGTTGATGCCGGCATAGAACAGGGAGAAGCCGGAGTCGCGGCGTGGATCGTTTTCCGGATACAGCTTGCCAACGATGGTGGAGATGTTGGGCTTGAGGAACCCCACGCCCATGATGATCAGCGCCAGCGAGAGGTAGGTGATGCCCAGCGCGGCGTCATCGCGCACGATCTGCCCGTCGATGCGGGTCGCCGCGTGGCCTTCGAAGGCCATGCCCATATGCCCCAGCACCAGCAGCACGCCGCCGAACACCACCGCCTTGCGCATGCCCAGCCAGCGGTCGGCGAGCAGGCCACCGAACACCGGGATGCAGTACACCAGGCCACCGTAGGCACCGAGCAGATCCAGCCCGGCCTTGTCGCCGAACAGGTGGTACTTGGTGAGATACAGCAGCAGCAGCGCCTTCATGCCKTAGAACGAGAACCGCTCCCACATCTCGGTGAAGAAGCAGACGTAAACGCCCTTGGGGTGGCCGAGGAAATCGTCGGTGGCAGTGGAGGTTGCGGAGGCGGGCAGGGCGGCTGCGGTCATCGAGGGATAGGGCGCGGCGGACAAGGAGGCGAGTATAGGCCCGGGGCGAAGGGCCARCCGTGCCGCGTCTGGCCGCTCCGCCGTCGTGGTGTCGGCCGCTCCGCTGTCGTAGTGCCGGCCGCTACGCTCTAGTAGTGCCGGCCGCTGGCCGGCAGCCTCACCATCCCGGCATCGCGCGCTTACAGATAACGAAGCCAGGCCAGGTCCCGCCGCCGCGCCTTGAACCGCGCGAACGCTCTGGTCGGCCAATACAGCGCCAGGGCCAGCACCGCGGTGATCACCCACAGGCTGGCCACGTGGTCCACGGCGAAGTACGCCCCGTGGGTGTGCCCCCAGCGTGCTTCGGCCAGCACGTACAGCAGCTTCAGCACGTACAGGTGCAGCAGGTAGAAGAACATCGGTGCCGCGCCGATGTCGGCCAGCGGTGCCAGCGCCCGGGCCACGCGCGGCTGCTCGTACAGGCGCAGCACCAGCAGGCCGATGCCCAGGGTCAGCAGCAGGAACAGCAGCGAGGGCGGGTACTTGGTGACGTTGAAGAAGCTCATCAGCGTGCTGCCCGGGGTGGCGAAGGACTGCCACGGGCTGTCGCCGTAGAGGTCCACCGCCCGCAGCAGCACGAAGCCCAGCAATGCACCGGCGCCGGCCATCCACAGGCGGCGCTGGCGCAGCAGGGGATCGCCGCCGCGCGCGAACCATGGGCCGATCACCCAGCCCAGCGCAATGACGCCGATCCACGGCAGCACCGGGTAGGAGGTGCGCAGGCGCAGCCCATCGGTCACGGCGATCCAGTCGCGCTGGTGCAGCACCTTCCACAGCACGGCCAGCGCCCCGTCGCCCTGCACGCGGACGCCATCGAGCAGGTTGTGCCCGGCGATCACGGCCAGCGCCAACACCGCCAGCGCCCCGCGGGGCAGCCACAGCAGCCCGGCCAGCGCGATCATGCTGATGCCGATCGCCCAGATCACCTGCAGGTACATCACGCTGGGCGGGAACTGCAGCGTCCACGCGACATTGACCACCAGCAGCTCCAGCACCACCAGGAACAGGCCGCGCTTGAGCAGGAAGGCCGACGCGGCCCGACGCCCATCCGGCTTGCCACTGGCGTACAACCAGGCCGACAGGCCGGTCAGCAGCACGAACACCGGCGCACACAGATGTGCCAGCAGCCGGCTGACGAACAGCGCGGGCTCGACCTGGTCAATCACCATCGGGTCGCCCACCTGCTGGTGCATATGGAAGGTTTCGCGTACGTGGTCGAGCAGCATCAGCACGATCACGGTGCCGCGCAGCTGGTCGATGGAGGTCAGGCGGGAGGGGGAGGAATACGTCACAGCGGCGCCGGGTGCTCGGTGCGATAGGATATAACATTACTAAATGGATGGGCCCGGCCTTGAACGTTGCCGAGTCCGGCGGGTCGCGGCTGCGGCGGCACGCGAAGGTCAACAGGGGCCTTGATCGGGTGGTGCAGGGTTGCCGGCCAGCGGCCGGCACTACTGGACTTGCCTGTACATGAACGCTAGCGTGGCAGGGATTTTTTGCCAGCAGGGGCTTCCATGAACAACGACGCTGCGCCACGCCAGCTCACTTTCCGCGCGGTGGTGCTTGCCATCGTGCTGGCAGTGATTCTGTCGGCCGCCAACGCCTACCTGGGTCTGTTCGCAGGCCTGACCATCGCCACCGCGATTCCCGCCGCCGTCATCTCCATGGGCGTGCTGCGCCTGCTTGGCGGTGGCACCATCCTTGAAAACAACATCGTCCAGACCGGCGCCTCGGCCGGCTCGTCGATCGCCGCCGGCGTCATCTTCACCATCCCCGCGCTGGTGATCATGGGCTACTGGCCGGACTTCAAGTACTGGTGGGTGCTGGGCATCGCCGGTCTGGGTGGCCTGCTGGGCGTGCTGTTCTCGGTGCCGCTGCGTCGTTCGATGATCGTCGAAGATCCGCTGCCGTTCCCGGAAGGCAAAGCCGCCGCCGAGGTGCTCAAGGCCGGTGAAAATCCGGGCCCGGGGCTGAAGATCCTGGCCGTGTCGGCGGTGATCGGCGCCTTCGTGAAGCTGGCCGCCGAAAGCGGCCTGCGCCTGATCCCGGATGCCTGGGCCACCTCGGCCTACGTGGGCAGCTCGAAGATCACCGCCTTCATCGGCACCAACCTGTCCCCGGCACTGCTGGGCGTGGGCTACATCGTCGGCCTGAACGTCGGCATCGTGGTGGTGTCCGGCTCGATCCTGACCTGGCATATCGCCATTCCGCTGTACCAGGCGTTCTTCATGAACACCGATCCGGCGCTGGCCGCGTCGATCGCCACGGCCACCTCCACCGAGGCGGCGTTCGCCATCTGGGGCGCGAAGATGCGTTACCTGGGTGTGGGCGCGATGCTGATCGGCGGCGTCTGGACGCTGATTTCGCTGCGCAAGTCGCTGCTCAACGGCGTCAAGAGTGGGTTTGCCGCGGCCCGCAAGAGCGGTGGCCCGGCACTGGCGCACACCGAGCGCGACCTGCCGATGAAGTGGATGCTGGTGGCCCTGGTCGTGTTCACCCTGCCGCTGCTGGCGCTGTACCAGGCCATCGTGGGCCAGTGGCATGTGTCGATCCCGATGACCCTCATCATGATCGTGGCCGGCTTCCTGTTCGTGTCGGTGTCGGCCTACCTGGCCGGCCTGATCGGCTCCTCCAACAACCCGGTCTCGGGCATCACCATCTCCACCATCCTGTTCGCCTCGGCGGTGCTGGTGCTGCTGCTCGGCAAGGACGGCCTGACCCCGGTCGGCGTCGGCGGCGCACCGCTGGGTGCGGTGGCCGCGATCATGATCGGTGCGGTGGTGTGCTGTGCGGCCGCGGTCGGCGGTGACAACCTGCAGGACCTCAAGGCCGGTTACATCGTCGGCGCCACCCCGTGGAAGCAGCAGTTGATGCTGGGTATCGGGGCGTTCTCGTGCGCGCTGATCATGGCCCCGGTGCTGAACCTGCTGGCCACCGCCTACGGCATCGGCGTCAAGTCCGAGCTGCATCCCAACGCACTGGCCGCGCCGCAGGCCAACCTCATGGCCTCGGTGGCCAAGGGCCTGTTCGGTGGCGAACTGCCGTGGACCTTCATCGGCATCGGCGCGGTGGTCGGCGCGGCGATCATCGCCTTCGACAGCTGGCTGAAGTCCCGCAACGCCCGCTTCCGCGTGCCGGTGCTGGCCGCGGCGATCGGCATCTACCTGCCGCTGGAACTGATGGTGCCGATCTTCCTGGGCGGGCTGATCGCCTATCTGGTGGAGCGTTTCCACAAGATCCGTGGCGACGATGAAGAAGGCCGCGACCGCGTGCACAAGCCGGGCGTGCTGTTCGCCGCCGGCCTGATCACCGGTGAAGCCCTGATGGGTATCGCGATCGCAGTGCCGATCGTCATCAGCAGCCGCGCCGACGTGCTGGCGCTGCCGTTCCACCTGCCTGGCGCGCAGTGGATCGGTCTGGCCGTGCTGTTCCTGGTCGGCTGGTTGATCTATCGCACCGGCAAGCGGGCGGTCGGTTCGGTATAAAGAACCTCGACCGGTTTCAAGACAAACCCCGCTCCGGCGGGGTTTGTCGTTTCTGCGGCCCGCCCATCCCCCTGCATGACCGATGGCCTTTGCATGGGCGGCCCCTGCGGCCCTAACATCGGCGTTTTGCCGTTCCGCGGAGACCCCGATGAAACTTCGTTACGCCCTGCTGCCGTTGTGCCTGCTGACCGCGATGCCTTCGCTGGCGGCCACGCGTGGCCTGGATGTGCGCGACATGATCGCGCTGGATCGGGTCTCCAGCCCGTTGCTCACCGCCGACGGCGGCAACGTCATCTTCGCCAAGCGCGTGGTCGGCAGCGACAGCAAGGCCAGCACCGGCCTGTTCATCCGCAACCTGCGCACCCGCGACCTGGCCCCGCCCAAGCCGCTCACCCCGGCTGGCTGGAACGTCAACTCGGCGGCACTGTCGGCCGACGGCGGCACCGTGTACTTCCTCAGCGCCAAGGGCGGCAGCCAGCAGCTGTATTCGCAGCCGATCGCCGGCGGCACCCCGCGCCAGTTGACCGACTTCCCGGTGGACGTGGACAGCTTCCACGTGTCCCCGCAGGGCGACCGTGTGGTCTTCAGCAGCGGCGTGTTCCAGGCGTGCGGCTCGGACCTGGCCTGCACCACCAGGAAGCTGGACGCGCACAAGGCGCGCAAGAACACCGGTGAAGTCTTCGACACTCTGTTCGTGCGCCACTGGGACACCTGGGCCGATGGCCGCCGCAACACCCTGTTCGTGGCGCCGTTGCCGGCGTCCAAGGCGGCGGCGGTGAAGGGGGCCTCGGCGATCAGCGCTACCCTCGACGGCGATGCCCCGTCCAAGCCGTTCGGCGGCAACGACGACTTCGCCTGGGCGCCGGACGGCAAGAGCGTGGTCGCCTCCATCCGCGTGGCGGGCAAGCAGGAGCCGTGGTCGACCAACTTCGACCTGTACCGGCTCGACGTGGACGGCAAGCAGGCCCCGGTCAACCTGACCGCGTCCAACCCGGCCTGGGATGCCGGCCCGGTGTTCAGCGCGGACGGCAAGACCCTGTACTACCGCGCGATGAAGCGCCCGGGCTTCGAAGCGGACCGCTTCGGGGTGATGGCGCTGGACCTGGCCTCGGGCAAGACCCGCGAGATCGCCCCGAAGTGGGACCGCTCGGCCGGTGAAATCGTGCTGGCCGCCGACGGCAACAGTTTCTACACCGGTGCCGACGACCTGGGCGAACACCGCCTGTTCAACATCGACATCGCCACCGGCAAGGCCACGGTCGTCGCCGAAGGCGGCAGCATCGGTTCGCCGGTGATCGCCGGCAGCACCCTGGCGTACACGAAGAACAGCCTCAAGAGCGGCGACCAGATCCTGGTGGCCGCCGCCGATGGCAGCAGCCCGCGCGAGATCACCCCGAGCGCCGCGCAGATGCTGCCCGACGTGGCCTTCGGCGACTACGAGCAGTTCCAGTTCAAGGGCTGGAACAACGACACCGTGCACGGCTACGTGGTCAAGCCTTACAACTACCAGGAAGGCAAGACCTACCCGGTGGCGTTCCTGATTCACGGCGGCCCGCAGGGCAGCTTCGGCAATGGCTGGAGCTACCGCTGGAACCCGCAGACCTATGCCGGTCAGGGCTACGCGGTGGTGATGATCGACTTCCACGGGTCTACCGGCTACGGCCAGGAATTCACCGATGCGATCAGCCAGCATTGGGGCGACCGCCCGCTGGAAGACCTGCAGAAGGGCTGGACCGCGGCGCAGAAGCAGTACCCGTTCCTCAACGGTGACAAGGCCTGCGCGCTGGGCGCCAGCTACGGCGGCTTCATGATCAACTGGATCGCCGGCAACTGGAACGAGCCGTGGAAGTGCCTGGTCAACCATGACGGCGTGTTCGACCAGCGCATGATGGGCTACGCCACCGAAGAGCTGTGGTTCACCGAGTGGGAGCAGGGCGGTACGCCGTTCCAGAAGGCGGCCAACTTCGAGAAGTTCAACCCGGTCAACCACGTGGCCAACTGGAAAAAGCCGATCCTGGTCATCCATGGCCAGCTCGACTTCCGCATTCCGGTCGAGCAGGGCCTGGCCGCGTTCACCGCCGCCCAGCGCCAGGGCATCGAATCCAAGTTCCTGTACTTCCCCGATGAAAACCACTGGGTGCTCAAGCCGCAGAACAGCGTGCAGTGGCATGACACCGTCAACGGCTGGTTGAAGCAGCACATCGGCGAATAAGCCGGATGGACGCGCCGCCCCTTGGGGCGGCGCTTCTTCATGGCACCGGGTGTGGTTGGCCGTGGTATCAGCGGTGATCGGCTGCGGTGTAACTGGTGATCGGCGGCGGTGTATCCGGCCATCGTCGTCGGTGTAACCG
>NZ_JBFULO010000127.1:0-9963 GCF_054049855.1 Stenotrophomonas sp. P5_B8
AGCCTGGCCCGTGCAAGCGATCCGGCGGCGTTCGCCTCGGCGGGCGGCGGCATGGTCGGGACGGCCGACGACGTCATGCGCCTGCTCGAAGCGCTGCGTGGGGAATCGCGCCGCGACTGGTTGCCGGCCACGGCCGTGGCGGCGATGGCGCGCGCGCAGGTGGGCGAACAGGGCCCGCCGGATGCGCCGGGCTGGGGCTTTGGACTCGGCTTTGCGGTGCTGGACGATGCCGGCTCGACGGCCACGCCGCAGGCACCCGGCAGCTGGCGCTGGGGTGGCGCATACGGACACAGCTGGTTCGTGGATCCGGCGCGCGGGCTGAGCGTGGTCGCCCTGACCAATACCCTGTACGAAGGCATGCACGGCGCGTTTGTCGATCACCTGCGCGATGCGGTGTACGCCGCGGTGGAGGCGTCGGCATGAGCGGCGCGGGCATGAGCGGGGACGCCGGCGCCGCGGCGCTGGCTGTGGAGCCGGCCGCGTCGGAGCGCCTGCCGCTGGCAGGATTGCTGGCCTTGGCCTGCGCGGGCTTTGTGACCATCCTGACCGAGGCATTGCCGGCCGGTCTGTTGTCGCCGATGAGCACCGACCTGGGCGTGAGCCGCGCGCTGGTCGGGCAGTTGGTGACCATCTATGCGATCGGCTCGCTGGTGGCGGCCTTGCCGATGACCGCGCTGACCCAGCGCCTGCCACGGCGGCCGTTGTTGCTGGCGGCGATCGGCGGCTTCGTGGTGGTCAACACGATCACCGCTTTCACCCAGCACTACGCGGTGATGCTGGTGGCGCGCTTCATCGCCGGGATCAGCGCGGGCCTGCTGTGGTCGCTGGTGGCCGGCTATGCCAGCCGCATGGTGGTGCCGCGCCTGCAGGGCCGCGCCATCGCGGTGGCGATGGTGGGCACGCCGTTGGCGCTGTCGCTGGGCATTCCCGCCGGTACGCTGCTCGGGCAGACCATTGGCTGGCGCTGGGCGTTCGGGTTGATGTCGCTGCTCAGCGTGGGCCTGCTGCTGTGGGCACGGCTGGCGTTGCCGGCGTTGTCGGCACCGGGCGCGGGCGCACGGCAGCGCCTGGGCGAGGTGTGGCGGCTGCCGGGAATGCGCGCGGCGCTGCTGACGATGTTCCTGTACATCCTGGCGCACAACGTGCTGTACACCTACATCGAGCCGTTCGCTGCGCTGGCCGGTGCGGCGCCGTGGCTGGACCGCCTGCTGCTGGTGTTCGGCGTAGCCGCGCTGCTGGGCATCTGGATCACCGGGATATGGGTGGACCGCTGGCTGCGCGTGCTGGTGATCGCCAGTACGGTGGCCTTCGTGCTGGCCGCAACGGCGTTCGCGCTGTGGCCGACCTCGTCGTCGGTGCTGGTGCTGGGCACGGTGGTGTGGGGCGTCGCCTTCGGTGGCGTGGCGACCCAGTTCCAGACCGCCGTGGCGCGGCGTGCCGGGGTTGCCGGTGATATCGCGCAGTCGTTCGTGGTGACCGGTTGGAACCTGGCCATCGCCATCGGGGGCGTGGTGGGCGGGGTGATGCTGGAAACCCTGGGCGAACGCTGGCTGCCGGCCGTGCTGTTGACGTTGCTGGCGATGACCCTGGCGGTGGTGCTGCGGCGACCGCGTGCGTGGGCCGCCGCCGAGCACTGAGGTGGACGCGCAGCCGGGCAAGGCCCGGCTCTACCGGCCTCGCGTTGAACAGTGGGGCGGGGATGGGGGCGTTATGCTGGTGTCGGGATCATAGGCTGGAGCATGGCGTGCGCCGTACCGTGTTGCGATGGATGGGAATGGGCGTGCTGGCCGTGGCCGGCGCGGTGCAGGCATCGCCGGCGCAACGCATCGCGCTGACCATCGACGACCTGCCCTGGCAGCGGCTGGATGAGCGTAACGACCCGGAACTGGCGCAGCGGTATGCGCAGCTGCTGGCCGCGCTGAGCGCAGCACGGGTGCCGGTGGTGGGCTTCGTCAACGAGATCAAGCTGGAGCAGGACGGAACGGTGCAGCCGACGCGCGTGCAGATGCTGCGCGACTGGCGCGATGCCGGGTTCGAGCTGGGCAACCACACCCGTGGCCATGTCGATCTGCATGCGATCGGGCTCGATGCCTACGAGCAGGACATCCTCGACGGCGAAAAGACCCTGCGCCCGTTGCTGGCAGAGCGCGGCCAGGCGCCACGGTGGTTCCGTCATCCGTACCTGCGCGCGGGCCAGACCCCGCAGCAGCGGGCGGCGCTGGCTGCGTTCCTGGACCAGCATGGCTATCGCATCGCGCCGGTCACGGTCGACAACAGCGAGTGGATCTGGGCGTTCGCCTACGACCACGTACGCGATACCGAAACCGATCCGGTGCTGCGCGACACGCGCCTGCGCCAGCTGCGGCGTGGCTATGTGCCCTACATGCTCAACAAGCTGGCCTATTACGAGGATCAGTCGCAGCGGTTGCTGGGTCGCCTGCCGGCACAGGTGTGGTTGATGCACGCCAATGCGTTGAATGCGGACAGCATCGGCGAGTTGATCGCAGCGACCAAGCGGCGTGGCTACACCTTCATCTCGCTGCAACAGGCGTTGGACGACCCGGCCTATGCGCACGCCGATGGCTACAACGGCGCCGGGGGGATCAGCTGGATCCACCGCTGGGCGATGGCCGACGGCAAGCCGCGCGGTTTTTATGCCGGCGAACCGAAGGTGCCGCGTTGGGTGCTGGAACTGGCAGGCATTGCCGACGAATGAGCCCGATGCACCGGACAGGGCTCAGTCCTCCACCACCGCGTTGGGGTTCTGCATGTCTTCGCGGGCCTTGCCGTACTGCTGCAGGCGCTGGTGATGGAAGGCGACGAACGCCTCCGGGGGCAACGGCCGTGAGAACAGCCAGCCCTGTCCGAACTCCACCTGGCGCGCCTGCAGGTAGGCCAGCTGCGCGGGGGTTTCGATGCCCTCGGCCACGGTGAACAGGCCCAGCGTCTTGGCCATGTCGATGATGTGCGAGGTGACCGGGCTGGTAGCGCTGTCGGTACCGATGGCGTCGATGAACGACTTGTCGATCTTCAGCGCATCCAGCGGCAATTGCTGCAGGTACTGCAGGCTGGAATAGCCCACCCCGAAATCATCGATGGCCACGCAATGCCCGGCGCGGCGGGCCAGCGCCAGGGTATTGCGCGCGCGCTGCACGTCGATGAAGCCACGCTCGGTGGCTTCCAGCCAGATCTGTTGCGGGTGGATGCCGGTGCCGGCCAGACGGGCCGACAGTACCTTGAGCGCCCGCCCGCTGCTGACATCGCCGGCGGACAGGTTGATGGCGATGTGCACGCTGCGGTCCTGGACCAGCAGCGCGCGCATGTCGGCGATCACCAGTTCGATGACCTGGTCGGTCAGCGCCTCGATCAGGCCGTGCTCTTCGGCCAGCGGGATGAACAGGTCCGGGCGCACCTGGCTGCCGTCCGGGCGCGACCAGCGCACCAACGCCTCGGCACCGACGCAGATGCCCGTGTCGAGTTCGATGATCGGCTGGTAGTGCATGAAAAACTCGCGCTTGCGCACGGCCGTGGCCAGCTCGGCCTTCATCGACAGCCGCCGCCGCGACAGCCAGACCACCAGCGCYACCGCCGCCAGCGCGCCCAGCACGCCCAGTGGAATGAATTGCCGGAACTGCCTGCGGAAGCTGGCCATCAGGTCGGTGCGCGGCGCGGTGGCGACGGCCAGCCATTCCTGGTCCTGCGCGGTGGCGTACAGGGTGTGGCTGTCCATCCCGCTGTGCGGGTCGCGCAGCAGGCGCTGCAGCAGTTGCTGGTCGAGGATGTCCTGCTGCGCCATCAGGCGCCCGTCCGGACTGGCCACGGCCAGGCGCACGTTGGGATCGGTGATGACATCCACGAAACGCGCCGGGTCCACCAGGAGGTCGTACCGGCCCAGATACACCGAAAGCAGGGCGGTGCCATCGCCGGCCACCGGACGCACCCCCAGGGTGATGCCGGCGCCATCGGCCGTGGTGTGGTCCGGGGTGGGCGTGGGCACCTGTTTGTCCATCATGCCCCACGAGGTACAGCGCAGCCGACCGTCCTCGAAGTAGCCGACCTGCTCGGCCGAGTGGGTGCTCAGCACCAGGCTGCGCATCAACTGCAGGTGGTCGGCCGAGCACGGCTCCAACGCGCTCTGGTTGAGGCGACGCAGGGCAACCAGCCCGGCTTCATAGGCGCGGTGCGCGCGCAGCAGCGTGCGTTCGGCGGTGAGCTGGAGGCGGTCCTGCTCGGCCTCGGTGGCCCGGGCCCAGGTGAAGTACGCCACGGTGGCGATCGGCACGAACGCGCCCAGCAGGGCGAACAACACAGTGGCGGCGATGATCCTGGCGCGGTTCAAGCAGACCTCGATGCCCGGTGGGGGATGGTGAACGGCGTCCGTGGCCGCAGCCCCGATGCGCGCTATATCACCACCTGCGAGCGGGGATTGGAACAGGGTTTGCCCGTGACGCCTGCCGGGACACTGCCAGTGTCGGGGTCRGGGGGTGCGTTGCAGGGTGAAGACGACAACCGATGGCGAGGCCGGACTGACGCGGCAGTAGCGCAACCGCCCGCGCTCTTCTATGTTCATGGCCTTCGCCCCGCCTGGCCTGAGCCCATGTCCGATCCTGCCGCCCCGCCCGAGCACCTCCGGCGCAGTCTGTCCAACCGCCACCTGCAGCTCATCGCCATCGGCGGGGCCATCGGTACCGGCCTGTTCATGGGCTCGGGCAAGACCATCAGCCTGGCCGGTCCGTCGATCATCCTGGTCTACCTGATCATCGGCGCGATGCTGTTCTTCGTGATGCGCGCGATGGGCGAACTGCTGCTGTCCAACCTGGAGTACAAGTCCTTCATCGACTTCTCCACCGACCTGCTGGGGCCGTGGGCCGGGTTCTTCTGCGGGTGGACCTACTGGTTCTGCTGGATCATCACCGCGATCGCCGATGTGATCGCAATCGCCGCCTACGCGCAGTTCTGGTTCCCCGACCTGGCGCCGTGGATACCGGCGCTGATGTGCGTGATCCTGCTGCTCAGCCTGAACCTGGTGACGGTCAAGCTGTTTGGCGAAATGGAATTCTGGTTCGCGCTGATCAAGATCATCGCGATCTGCGCGCTGATCATCACCGGCTTCGGGCTGGTGGCATGGGGCTTCACCGCGCCGTCGGGCCATCAGGCCACCTTCGCCAATCTGTGGAATGACGGCGGGATGTTCCCGATGGGCCTGGCCGGGTTCTTCGCCGGCTTCCAGATCGCGGTGTTCGCCTTCGTCGGTATCGAGCTGGTGGGGACGACCGCGGCCGAGACGGCCGATCCGGAGCGCAACCTGCCCAAGGCGATCAACTCGATCCCGATCCGCATCATCGTGTTCTATGTGCTGGCGCTGATCGCGATCATGGCCGTCACCCCCTGGCGCGAAGTGGTGCCGGGCAAGAGCCCGTTCGTGGAGCTGTTCGTGCTGGCCGGCATTCCCGCCGCCGCCAGCCTGATCAACTTCGTGGTGCTCACTTCGGCCACGTCCTCGGCCAACAGCGGCATCTTCTCCACCAGCCGGATGATGTACGGGCTGGCCGAGGAGCGTCACGCGCCGAGCTTCTTTGCGCGGTTGTCGAAGGCGGCGGTGCCGGCGCGCGGGTTGCTGTTTTCCTGCATCTGCCTGCTGCTGGGCGCGATGTTGATCTACCTGATCCCCAACCTGGTCACCGCGTTCACCCTGGTCACCACGCTGGCGGCGGTGTTGTTCATGTTCGTGTGGTCGCTGATCCTGTGTTCCTACATCGTCTACCGCCGCCGTCGCCCGCAGCTGCACGCGGCGTCGACCTTCAAGATGCCCGGCGGCGTGGCCATGTGCGTGGCGTGCCTGGTGTTCTTCGTGTTCGTGCTGGTGCTGTTGACCCTGCAGCCGGACACCCTCTACGCGCTGGCGATCAGCCCGTTGTGGTTCCTGCTGCTGGGCCTGGGCTACGCCGGCAAGCGGCTGATCGGCGGCCCGCGCTGAGCGTCGGCCGGGTCCGCCCTCCTGGCGGGCCCGGTATTCACCTTCGGTTCGCAGCCTGGGCCGGATGATCGCGCCGCACGACTGGCGTGCCCCGAACCGAGCCCATGAACCCGACCCTGCCTGCCGCGTTGGCCCTGTTGTCGTTGCTGCTGCCGTGGGAGGCGTCGGCGCGCACGGTGTACCGCTGTGTGCAGAACAACACGGTCAGCCTGGCCACCGCGCCCGAGCCCGGCTCCCAATGCACCGCGCAGCAGGTGGATGACAACGCGGTGCAGACGCCCAACCTGTGGGGCAACATGGGGGTCTTCAGCGGCACCCTGTACGAGCGCGAGCAGGACGGCGGGATGGTCTATTCCACGCGCAACCTGCCAGGTTCGCGGGTGTTCCTGAAATTCACCGTAGCCACGCCGCCGGGTGAGCCGGCGCATGAAGGGCTGGGCAAGGTCGGTACGCCGCAGCTCAACCGCCATGCCAAGCAGTTCAAGGCCGCGGCAAAGGCCACCGGCGTGGAAGACGCCTGGCTGCGGGCGATCGCCCATGCCGAGAGCGGCTTCGATGCGGGCGCGATATCGCCCAAGGGCGCGCAGGGGGTGATGCAGTTGATGCCCGATACGGCCACCGAGTTCGGCGTGGCCGATCCGCTCTCGGCCGAGCAGTCGATCAATGGCGGCGCGCGGTACATGAAGGCGCTGCTCAAGCGCTACAAGGGCGACCGTACGCTGGCGGCGGCCGCCTACAACGCCGGCATCGGCGCGGTGACCCGCTACAAGGGCGTGCCGCCGTATGCCGAGACCCTGGACTACGTGGACAAGGTGAGCACGCTGTACGTGCGCTACCGCGAGGCGATGGGGTTCAAGGTGGAGACGCCGGCAAAGTAGCGCCGGTCGCCGGCCCGATGCACGGGCCGGCGGCGGGGATCACCGCCAGACGCTGCGGCCGTAGATGGGCTGGGTCTCGATGCGGCCCACCGCGTCGACGGCGGCGCGCACGTCGCGGCGCTTGAACAACTGCGCCCAGCGTTTCTCGTTTTCCATATCGGCGGGCATCGGCGGCAGCATGCGGAAGTCCTGCAGCAGCTGCAGCAGGTCCTGGCGCTGCGCCTTGTCCTGCAGCGCGGCGACCAGCCACGCCGCCGCGTCATCCAGCCGGTTTTCGCCGATCAGTACCTCCAGGTACACGCTGCGGCCTTCGCCTTTGTTGGACTGCAGCCACTGCCGCGCCTGCGCCGAGCGCTCGCCGTCGCCGAGTGTGCGATAGGCATTGAAGCGTATCCACTGGCGCACATATTCGCCGTAGATCTCGCCTTCTTCCAGGCCGTCCAGGGTCTGCAGGGCACGCTCGGGCTGCTGCTTGCCCAGGTACCAGCTGGCCAGGTACAGCCGCATCAGCGGATTGAACGCCGGCGCCTGCTCATGCAGCGTGCTGGCGAGGACCAGTGTGGCCTCGGCCTGTGCATCGCGGCCGAGGCGATGCTCGGCGGTGGCGCGGTGCATCAGCATCCAGGCCGCGTAATCGGCGCCGCGGAAGGACGGGGACGCACCGGCGGCGGCCAACCGCGTGTACAGCGCCTCGGTGGTGCTCAGCACCTGTTCGTGCTCGCCCATCAGCAGCAGGGTATCGGTGAGCTCGGTGATGCGATCGCCGCGCTCGGGACGCAGCAGGCCTTCCACACGCAACGCATCGACGTGGCGGCGTGCGGACTGCAGCGGATCGAAGCGCGGATCGCGGCGGTTGATCACGGCGTCAAAGCGCTTGTCGCTGCGCAACGTCACCACGTCCATCGGCGTATCGATGCGCGCCACGGTGGCGGCAAGCGCCGCGTGCTCCCCGGCATCGGCCTGCAGGGTGGCGAGCGTCAGCCACAGCCCGCCGGGCTCCATGCCGTCGTCCTGCCATTGCCGGTCGAACAGCACCTGCAGCAGTGCACGGCGGACCTCGGGCTGGTCGTGCAGCTGTTCGTCCAGCGCGTAGGCCATCGCCGCATCGAAGTCGCCGAGGAACTGGTCCGAGGCGCGCAGCGAGCGGGTGATCAGGCTGGCGCCCTGGACCGGCTGCTGCTGCCAGAGCAGCAGGCGACCGAGCACATACAGGGCGCGCGGGTCGTCCGGTGCCTGCTTCAGCGCGGCATCCAGGTAGCGGCGTGCATCGCGCGCCTGGCGTGCGTTGAACGCAACACGTCCGGCGGTGATCCAGCCGTCCAGGCGCAGCGACTCGGGCAGCTGCGTGAAGCCGGGATCGGCAAACACGCGCTCAAAGCCCAGCAGCGCGCCGACGCTGTCGCCGTTCTCGGCCAGCGTGATGGTATCGGCCAACGTCTGTGCCAACGGCTGCGCCGTCTGATTCGCAGGCGTGGCAGCATCGATGGAGGCAGCCAGCGCCGGCGTGGCGAACAGGGCCAGCAGCAGGGGAACGGCGAGACGGTGTCGCAGGCCGGGCATGGGGCGTCCTTCCATGGAATGAGCATCGATTGAACCCGGAACCCGGCAAACGCACAAGCGCACGGGCTTTGCAGCAGCGCGGCCAACGTTTATGGTCGTGCCCTCGAACGGACAGGGAACGCAATGAAACGTTGGCACTGGATGATGGCGGCGGTGGCGGTGATCACCGCGGCAGGGCTGGCGTGGACGTTCCTCAAGGGACCGCTGCCGGCGGTGATCGCGCCCGGTCCGGTGCCGACGGTGCTCGGCTGGCAGGCGCGGATCGAAACACTGGCCGGCGATGGCGTGGACGGTTCGCGCGAGGGGGCCGGTGCGCAGGCACGGTTCTCCGATCCCTACGCGGTGGCACTGGACGCCAACGGGGTGGCCTACATCGCCGACGCCGGCGACAACAACCGCATCCGTCGTCTCTATCCGGATGGGCGCGTGGATACGCTGGCCGGCAACGGTGAGGGGTGGCGCGACGGTCCGGCGCTGCAGGCCCAGTTCAATACGCCGTCGGGCATCGCGCTGGACGCCGCTGGCAATGTCTATGTGGCCGACACCGGCAACAACCGCATCCGCCGGATCGGCATCGATGGCGCGGTGAGCACGGTGGCCGGCGACGGCCAGGCCGGCTTCGCCGATGGTGCCGCCGCGCAGGCGCGCTTCGACGGGCCGATGGGCGTGGCGGTGGGTATTGATGGCCGGGTGTTCGTGGCCGATACCTACAACGATCGCATCCGCGTGATAGAGACCGATGGCACGCTGGCCGGTGGCGAGCGCCCGGGCACCGTGGATGGCATCGGCGGCGACGCCGGGCTGGATACCCCGGTGGCGCTGGCACTGGATGCGCATGGCAATCTGCTGATCGCCGATCTGTACAACAATGCGATCCGTCGCCTGTCGCCGGATGGCACGCTGCGCACGCAGGTGGCCGACGGCGGCCTGGTGAACGGGCCGCTGTCGGTGGTGGTCACCCACGACGACGTGCTGTACGTGGGCGACACCGGCGGGCGGCTGGTGCAGGTGACGCCGCAGGGGCACCAGATCGCGTTGCTCGGTGCCGAAACGCAGCCGCGCCTCGCCCGTCCGGCCGGCATCGCGCTCGACGCCGATGGCCGCCTGCTGGTTGCCGACGCGGCCGCGTATCGGGTGCATCGGATCGGCGCGCTTGCCGCCGGTGCGGTCGCACCCCCGGCCTTGACCGGGCCGGCGGCGGATGCGCCCCTGCCGGCGACCGMCGGGCGCTGGMCGCTTGCCCCGCAGCAAAGCTGGCATGAAGTCGTCGGCACGCTGGGCGAAGTGCGTGGCGATTTCCACGGTGAAAGCCGGCACCACCTGCATGGCGGCTTCGATATCCGCGGCGATGTCGGCCAGACCGTGCTGGCCATCGCCGATGGCAAGGTCAGCAGCCCGACCCCGACCTGGTCGGTGGGCGGGCAGGCCGAAGGGTTGGTGCTGGACCGGCTCAAGTACATCCACATGAAGGTCGGGCGCGACCCGGCCGATCGTCCGTTCGACCCGCGTTGGCAGCCGCTGTTCAACGACGAAGGCAAGCTGCAGCGC